>JBBRIN010000015.1:0-16390 GCA_038221115.1 Tepidisphaerales bacterium | reverse complement strand
AACGTCCACCAGCTTGCCTGCAAGTGGCTCCTTCAGCAGGTCGGCATGACCAGCATCACCGGCACCTTCCTGAACGAAAAGGAAATCCAGGAAGCGGCCGAGAGCTGCGACAAGCCAAATCTCTCCTTCGACGAACTGCGGCAGATTACGCAGGATTACGAGAACGATTGGAATCTCGGCCCCGAAGCCCATCCCTGCGACATCCGCAGCAGCGCGACCGAGGGCGGCACCATCCGCAGCGGATACGTCGCGCCGCCGGTGCTGATCGCATAGCTCATGTCCGACATCGCCGGCCGAATCCGCCCCACGCCCCCTGCCCTGCGCTACGTCATCCTGCGTCACGACGGCATCCCCGAGCCGCACTTTGACTTGATGTTCGAGAGCGCGCCCGGCTCGCTGCTCATGACCTGGCGCTCCCCCAACTGGCCGATCGAACGCGAGACACCCCTCGTCAAACTAGACGACCACCGGCGCGACTACCTCGACTACCAAGGCCCGGTCAGCGGCAACCGCGGCCACGTAACGCGCGTCGCCGCCGGCGTCTTCCAACTTAAGCGGCGATCCGACACTCTCTGGGTCTTCACCTTCCGCGACCTCGTCGCCCGCCGCCAACTCGCGTTCCGCCACGACTCTACCGATCACTGGTCGGCCGACCTTGCGACCTTTCCTTGACCTTCCACCATCATTCCGGCAACTTCCTCACGTTACCTGGCACCTGCGGCTCGCCCGTGTCCGCACTCTTGACCGCCGCGAAGCAGACCGCCAACCCCCGCAGGTTGCTCCGCGCACTATTCTCCGGCTCGCGCCGCTCCTCAATCGACCGCAACAACTCCGCCATCGTCCCGTGAAAGCCCACCGGAAACCACGACCCCGTTAGCTTCGGGCTCCCATAACCATTTGCCGTATAGATCGTGACCTTCTGCTGCTGGTAATCCTTTCCAGTGCTCGTCAGCGAGCCGGCCGAGCCCGTGATATATGTCCGGTCCATCGGACCAAAATGCGTGTCGGCGTCAAACGCCAGCGACGCTTGCCCCCCGTCGTACTCGATCATCGCCTGCCCCAGCAGCGGCGGGCGCGCTTTCTGAATCGTCGATGGCGTCACCGACGCAAATACCCGCTTCGCCTTGCGCTCCCCAAAGAAGCAGGTGACGATGTCGAACCAATGGATCGCATAGTCATACAGAACGATGTGCCGCACCCTTTCAAATTCGGTACCCACGATCCAGTTGTGGTCCCAGTGAACCGACAGATGCGCCGCCAGCACGTCGCCGATCAATCCGCTGGCGATGGCCTGCCGCATGTACGAAAAATGCGGCGCCCATCGGCCGTTCTGATTGACCGCCAGCTTCACCCCATGCCGGTCGGCCAAGTCCGCAAGTCGCTCCCCATAGTCCAGATCAAGGACGAACGGCTTCTGGCTGAGCACATGCTTCCCAGCTGCTATCGCCGCCTCCACAATCGCCCCGCGCACCGGCGGATGCGTCGCGATATCCACCACTTCCAGTTCATCCCGCTTCAGCAGCTCGCGCCAATCCGTGTAAATCGCCGCATCCGGATAAAACTCGGCAGCCCGCTCCCTGGCCCGCGCCTCGTCGATGTCGCAGACCGCCGCCACGTTAAATCCCGCGGCCTTGTATGCCCGCAGATGAATCCGGGTGATCTTGCCACAGCCAATCAAACCGATCGGCGGGTTGTAGCGCTTCGGGTTGATCGGCTTATATGCCAGCTTCGGCGCTGGCGCCCGGTGCGTCGGTGACATGGGGGCGACGCCGTAATCGGATTCAGTTGTCGTCTTGCTCATGGCAACGCACTTCTACCGCCGCGCTCGCCGAGCAGGAAGGGAGAAGCTTCTGGCCGTTGCGAAACGGATATTCAGCACCCCGCGAAAAAAAGAGTGGCGTGGGCCTCTCGGCGTCCACGCCACCCGGGAAGGAGGATCGTTTCGCCTAATAATACGCACCGTCCCGCCCGAAAGTTTCGTCAACAGACGATTAGCCCGGCAAAATGTTAAGCCGGGCCTCGCATCATCGGATTCGGTCGAAGTTCGCATACACGTTCATCCTCGCCTCACGAAGGAAGCCGACCAGCGTTTGCCCCGATTCCTCCGCGAATTCCACCGCCAGGCTCGACGGCGCAGAAACGGCCGCGATGATCGGAACCCCCGCAGACAGCGCCTTTTGGAGGATTTCAAAGCTCGTGCGACCGCTGACAACAAGCGCGTGATCCCCCATTGGAAGAAGCCCCTTCATTAAGGCATCCCCTATCACTTTATCGACGGCATTATGCCGCCCGACGTCTTCCCGAAGGACCACAAGATCCCCGCTCGTGGTGAACAACGCCGCCGCGTGAAGGCCCCCCGTCCGAGCGAACGTCTCCTGCACCGCCCGCATCTTTTGAGGCAGGCTAAGCAGTGTCTCCGAGGCCATCCCGGCGTCGCCATCAATCTTCGGGAACTGAGTCCTCACCGCATCGATGGTCGCCTTGCCGCAAAGCCCGCAGCTCGACGATGCAAAAACATGCCGAGTCAACCTTTCAAAATCGACCGCGACGGTGGGCGACAGTTGAACGTTCAAGATATTGCTGCCGTCATCGCGATCGCAAGGCTCGACCTTTAGCACATCTTGTTGGCGGTAAATGATCCCTTCGCTGAGCAGAAACCCCAATGCCAGCTCTGCATCATGACCGGGAGTGCGCATCGTTACGCTCACCGCACGCCCGCGCACCCGGATCTCCAGCGGCTCTTCCCGCGCCACCTCATCGCGATCCTCGCGCCGCACGCCCCCTTCGTAGCGAACGATCGGGAACGCTTCGACGACGGAAAATCGATCGGGCATGCCGCGATTATATGCTTGACTCCGCCGGGCGCTCATGTTGAAGTTCCCACTGCGTCAAATCGGATTGGAACAAGTCGTTCACATTCAGCGCGGAGGTATCGCATGGCAGCGAATCGAGGCGTCGCCTACATCAAGCCGGGGGAAGTCGCCGTTCAAAACATCGATTTTCCCAAACTCTATGACCCGGCGCGCAAGAAGAAGATCCAGCACGGCGTCATTCTCAAGATTGTCTCGACCAACATCTGCGGCTCCGACCAGCACATGGTGCGCGGCCGGACCACCGCCCCCGCCGGACTCGTGCTTGGACACGAGATCACCGGCGAAGTCATCGAAGCCGGCAAGGACGTCGAGTTCATCAAGGTCGGCGATCTCGTCTCCGTCCCTTTCAACATCGCCTGCGGCCGTTGCCGCAACTGTAAGGAGGGCCGCACCGGCATCTGCCTCAGCGTCAACCCCTCTCGCCCCGGCGCCGCCTACGGCTACGTCGACATGGGCGGCTGGGTCGGCGGCCAGGCCGAGTACGTGCTCGTGCCCTATGCCGATTTCAACCTCCTGAAATTCCCCGATAAAGACCAGGCGATGGCCAAGATCAAGGATCTCACCCTCCTCAGCGACATCTTCCCCACCGGCTATCACGGCGCCGTCACCGCCGGCGTCGGCCCGGGCGCCATCGTCTACGTCGCCGGCGCGGGCCCCGTCGGCCTCGCCTGCGCTGCATCGTGCCACCTGCTGGGCGCCGCGATCGTCATCGTCGGCGACATGATCCCCGAACGCCTCAAGCAGGCTAAGAGCTTCGGCTGCGAAACCATCGACCTCAAAAAAGACGCCACGCTCGCCCAGCAGATCGAACAGATCGTCGGCGTTCCCGAAGTCGATTGCTCCGTCGACTGCGTCGGATTCGAGGCGCACGGCCAGGGCAAGGATGCGAAAGTCGAGCGCCCCGCAACCGTTCTCAACTCCATCATGGAAGTCACCCGCGCCGGCGGCTCGCTCGGCATCCCCGGCCTCTATGTGACCGGCGACCCCGGCGGGATTGACGCAAACGCCAAGGTCGGCAATCTCGGCATCCGCATCGGCCTCGGCTGGGCCAAGAGCCACAGCTTCCACACCGGCCAGTGCCCCGTCATGAAGTACAACCGCGCACTGATGCAGTGCATCCTTCACGACAAGATCAAGATCGCCAAGGCCGTCAACGTCGCGACGATCTCTCTCGACGAAGCCCCCAAAGGCTACAAGGACTTCGATAAGGGAGCCGCGAAGAAATTCGTGATCGATCCGAACGGAATGATCGCCGCTTAGCCCCGTAGGGGCGGCAGAATGTAGCCCACGGCGCGAGCCGTGGAAAACGCCGCGCCGGACGTGGAGCCCACACTCCCCAACAACAAGCCCCGGAGGGGCGAAAGACCGGACCTTTCGCCCCTCCAAGCCTGAAACTACCGCTGGCAGACCTGTCGGCTCAGACACCCTCCCCCATTCATCAACGCGAAGCAGCGTAAATTGATCAGCCGCCGTGGTTGATCATGAACGTCGCCGAGTCCCGAAAAAACTGCCGTAACATCGGCACCGCTGCTGCCGGCAAATCCACTTCAACCAGCGCCGCTTCCATCAGCTCAATCCACCGATTGCGCCCTCGCTGATCGATCTTAAAAGGCGCGTGCCGCATGCGCAGACGGGGATGACCCCTTTGCTCCGAATAGGTCATCGGACCCCCAAAGCGCTGAATCAGAAATCCGCGAAGGCGCTGTTCCGCCCCCGCCAGATCGCCCTTCGGATACATCGCGCCTAGGACGTCATCCAGCGGCACGCGCTTGTAAAAAGCCGCGACCAATCGGCTGAAGCCCTCGTCGCCAATCAGCGGATAAATCTGGGTATCCAACAAGTCCATCAGGTTACACATCCCCGCAACAGCTTGGTTACCGTTTGCTGTTCAGCTTCTTCGCGATTGAGGTGACGAGGCTGCGAGGCGCAAGCCGAACCGAAGCGGCCATCACCCGATTTTTGAATCCCGGAATCACGATTCGTTTGCCCTTCATCAGCCCCGCGTAGCCTGCTTTGGCCACATCCATCGACGTCATCGTATTCGCCTGAAACAGCTTCGTGTTTGCAATATTCGCGCGCGTGTGAAACTCCGTTTGAGTCGGGCCCGGGCACAGCGCCGTGACGGTGACGCCGCTCCTTTGCAATTCGGCCGCAATCGCCTCGGTAAACGACAGCACATAAGCCTTCGAAGCATAGTAAACAGCCATCAGCGGCCCCGGCTGAAACGCCGCCGTGCTCGCGACGTTCAGAATCCGGCCGCGCTTCCGCCGAATCATCGGACCCAAAAAAAGCCGCGTCAGATGCGTGACCGCGACAACGTTCACCTGGAGCATCTGCATTTGCTCCGTCGCATCGGATCGCGCGAACGCCCCGTGAGCCCCAAATCCCGCATTATTCACCAGCACGTCGATGTCGATTTCCTGCTCCTCCAGCAGGCGAGAAAGCTCCTCCGGCGCCGCCGGATCCGCAAGATCAATCGGCACCGCTACGGCGGAAATCTGGTGGCGCGATTCCAGTTCCCCCGCAAGCTCGCCCAGGCGCTCCCCATTTCGAGCGACAAGGACGACGTTGTACCGATCCGCGGCGAACAGATGGGCAAGATCCCGGCCAATCCCGGAGGACGCGCCGGTGATCAGCGCAGTTCGAGGCAGCGGCGAAGTCGGATGCATTGACCAGATCGTAGGCCCGCGGGCCGATCCCCGATAGCCCTCAGGTCTGCGCTGTTACAAAACCCATCAGGCATCGTCCCATTTTACTTCCGCCTTCCGCTCCGACGAAAGCTCCGCGAGCCAGCACGTGCGCGACGCCGCCGTCGCCCGCGCCGCGGTCGCCTCCGGCTTCTTGCCAGTCTTCACGCACTCCAGGAAGTCCTGATACAGCCGTAGTGTCGCATAGTCCGCCCCGCGCACCGCCGGCTCATCCACCTTCACCTCCTGCATCTTCGCCTTGCTCTTTTTGCCGTGCCCGATCAGTTGCAGCCCCTCTGCCTTGGTCGCGATTGTCCCTTCATCCCCGGTGATCGAAATGTCATTCCGGCCCGGCCCGAAAAGACACAGCGTGTGCACGGCCGTCACATTATCCGCGTACTTCATCGTCACGGACGCGTGGTCCCACGTATCGCGGCCGTCTTTGTAAACCGAAATCCCGCCGTCGCACGAGATGCGCTCCGGCGTGGGGTATCCGGCCATCCAGTGAATCAGATCGAAGTAATGGCACGAGAACTCATTCAACGTTCCACCGCTCGCCGCCTGTGAAAGTCGCCAGTTCCGCGGCTTGCCCTCCACGAGCTTCGGGTCCGAGTACTGCCAGACGTTCGGAGACAAATTCCAATCTCCGCGTGAAACCGTCTGCACGATAAACCGCGGCTTGCCGATGCTCCCCTTCTCCACCATCTCGTGAATCTTCTGCTGCTTCATCTGATTGCGGTACTGCATCCCAAACATCACCACCGTCTTCGCAGAAGTCGCCGCCTGCGTCATCGTCGCCGCATCAGAAAACGACACGCCCATCGGCTTCTCGCACAACACGTGCTTCCCCGCCTGCAGCGCCGCCGCCAGCATCTCCCGGTGCAAAAGGTTCGGCGTCGCGATCACCACCGCGTTGATATCCGGGTTCGCCAGCAGCTTCTGATAATCCGCGTACGCCGTCGCCCCCTTAGGCGCCGCGCTGACCGCCGATTGAAGGCGCGATTCAGAAACATCACAAAGCGCCAACAGTGATGAATCGGGCGATTCCTTCTGTACGCGCACATGCGTGAACAGCCCACGCGTGCCGGTGCCGATGATGCCCCAGCGGAGGGTGGTTGTCGGAGTACCGACGACGGGCGACGCCGGCGCATCGGCAGCGCGGGACCGCAGTGCGAAGGTGGCGCCCGTGGCGAGGGCTGTGGCAAGAAGGGTACGACGGGAGGGTGTGGAAGCTGCCATTTTCCGATCCTTGTTGGAGGCACCCTGGCGATGCCGGGAATGCGCCCGCAGGCGGCTTGCGGGAGGGTACCGACCGCCGATTATACTGACGGCAATCCTTTGAGGTCCAGGAGATCTTTCTCCCGGCCACTCGCGCTCTTGTTGCATCGCAAGTCCGCGAGACTGATGATCGACAGCGAGACGCCATCAAGCGAATCCACGATCCGCCGACGATAACACTCCTCGAACTCGACGCCCGAAGGGCCAGTCAACAGATCGATCCGAAGTGGTTTGCGGCCAAACATGTGAACCCGTCCGGCTTCGGTGAACAACTCCGGCTTAACTGCTTCCGCCGAGAAGCCAAATTTCTGTAGCGCGGCGGAGACTCGATTGGCGTTGGCGGCATCAATCGCGATCCATAAATCTATGTCGCCGGTAAACCGGTGATACCCGTGATAATTCACCGCGTAGCCGCCCAAGAGCAGATATCTAACTCCCTCCGAGTGGAGCAGATTTATAAATTCTTTGAAATTCGGGTCGAGGTTGAGCGTCGTCCGCGTAGCCATAATTTAACGCCCGAATCTGCTCGAGTGCCCGCATTCGCTCTTGCGGCGACGCGCGGAGCCATTGTTGCCGATCTTCATCATCAGCCTCGCTCATCGTGCCCGACCAGAGCACCGGGCGGTTACCGTTCTCGGGAAGGTATTGCATGCGAGTACATTCTACCGCGCGCACGCATCAACGCCATCACCGGGGTAAACATGACACTCCACCCGGGTTTGCGCATGCTTCACCTCAAATTTCATCGCTGATAGAATGCGGGCATCGGCTTCCCAAGCTTCTCCCACTGCTTCAACACCGCGTCGGTCTTGCCCGCGCTGTTGAGCATGTGGAGCTTGCGCTGCACCATTTTGGTGATCGCCTCGCGGGCCGGTCCAAGGTAATTGCGCGGGTCAAACTCGGCGGGCTTGGTCGCAAACACCTCGCGGATCTTCGCCGTCATTGCCAGGCGCAGGTCCGTGTCGATGTTCACCTTGCATACGCCGTACTTCTGCACCGCCATGGCGATCTGATCTTCCGGCACCCCCTTCGCGTTCGGCATCGCCCCGCCGTACTTGTTCACCAGGTCGATAAACTCCTGCGGCACCGAGCTGCTCCCGTGCATCACCAGCGGCAGGCCCGGGCAGGTCTTCATGATCTGCTCGATCCGGTTGAACGCCAGCTTCGCCTCGTGCTTGAACTTGAACGCACCGTGGCTCGTTCCGATCGCCACCGCCAGCGAGTCGATCTTGGTGCGCTCGTAAAAGTCCTTTGCTTCCTTCGGATCGGTCAGAAACTTCTCGATGTTCTTTTCGTAGTCCTCCGCGTTCAGGCCGACGACGTCTTCCTCGATGCCCCCGAGCATGCCCAGTTCCGCCTCGACGACCACCCCGGCCGCATGCGCATGCTTGACGGCTTCAGCCGTCAGACGAACGTTCTCCTCATACGGATGGTGCGATCCATCGATCATGACCGACGTGTACCCATCCCGAATGCAGGTGTCGATCAGATCGATCGTGTCCCCATGATCGCAGTGAATCGCACTCGGCACCTGCGGGTTCTCCGCCACCGCGGCGTCGATGATCGCCTTGAGGTAGCGGATGTTGGCGTACTTGCGCGCCCCCTTGGAGATCTGCAAAATGCACGGCGACGATTCCTTTACGCATGCGTCGACAATCGACTGCGCAAGCTCCATGTTGTTTACATTGAACGCGCCGATCGCGAACCCGCCGTCATAGGCGAGATCGAACATCGGCTTGGTGGTCATCAGCGGCATAATCGGATCCTTTCTGAACTGAAAACGGCGCTAGGGTTTGATGAAAATTGAGGGGGAAATTGTAGCTTGAGCCGGGAACCTTTGCAAAGCCACGGAACGCGATGAGGAATAACGGTAGTGGTTCAGTTTGAAATTGTTTTCTGGATCGCCACCGCGACGACTAGCACTGGTGCAGCCAAGCAGACGGCATTGATCCACGTCGGGACGTAATTCTCGTCGATCACACCAACGACGACAGCGCCAATCAACATGATGGCCGAGAACACAATCATCCACGGTTCGACGGGTTGCTTGAAGAAGCCTGGTCGCTTCTGGTCCACCCCGACATTGTACAAAAAAACCGCCCGTAGGTGGTTCTTCCCCCTCAATCTTCCTCACTATCCGAGTAACGCCACCAGTTCTTCAATCTCCCAAACGTGATCGGTCAAACCCGCTTCCATCGCGGGCGTCACGCGGAGCGTCTGGTGGATGCGGCAGAAGTTGTAGTGAACGAAGTTCAATGCGACGGCGTGCTTGTGGTTCTCGATTTTCTTGCTGAACCCGAGAGTCAGGCGGGTAAAGCGCCGCATGTTCAATCGCATCGTCAGGTTGGCCCGCTCAACGAAGCTGGTGGAGCAATGGGCGCGTTCGGGGTTGCCGCTAATTTCGTTTGTCTCGACGCCGATGCACTCGGGCGGGCTGTAACGCACCGGGCTGCTCCGATCCGGCCCGTAAATCTTGGAATCCAGAAAAGGGGAATCCAGAAAAGGGGATAAGTACGTATAATCCAGAAAAGGGGATAAGTACAAATCCAGAAAAGGGGATAAATCCAGAAAAGGGGATAAGTACATATCGGATCAGGAGCTGCGATTAGTATTCTTTGGATATGTACTTATCCCCTTTGAATTCTTCGAGCGGCAAACTAAAGCCGCGTCAACGCGGAGATACCTCGAGTGTTTGGCATCAGCCCCGGCGTGCATGGCGTGAAGGACCGATCGCGCGTGGCGGGGGCGGCGGTCGGCGGGAGCGGTTTAAGCACGCGGTGCCGCACATCTGCATGGCGGGAACACTTTAGGGGGATGACCGCGACCGGCGGTCGCGGCTTTACAATGAGGCACCCCTCGATAGTCGCCATCGCTTGAGCCCCACGGAGACAGCAACGGATTCACTTCAAAGCAAGCCGCAAGGATGAAAACCAGTCGATGCACCATTCATTTTCTCCCCTCAAAAATGTGCCCCATAAGTCTCTTCTGCATAATTTGTTACAATCGAAGCAATAAACCGATAAAAACATCAAAAAAATGGTGCATTATGGTGCAAAATGGTGCATGACCCTCACGCGATGGTGATCCCCGAGTCCAGATACACGTCCTGAATGAGATTGAGGAGTTTGACGCCCTCCGGCATCGGGCGTTGGAAGGCTTTGCGGCCGGAGATGAGGCCCATGCCGCCGGCGCGTTTGTTGATGACGGCGGTACGGGCTGCTTCGGCGAAGTCGTGGAGGCCCGAGGCGCCGCCGGAGTTGATGAGGGGGCTGCGGCCGAGGTAGCAGTTGGCGAGTTGGTAGCGGGTTAATTCGATGGGGTGGTCGCCGGGGGTGAGGGTGGAATAGACGCGTTTGTCGGTTTTGCCGAACTTGAGCGCGGTGAAGCCGCCGTTGGTGTCGGGGAGCTTTTGTTTGATGATGTCGGCCTGGATGGTGACGCCGAGGTGGTTGGCCTGGCCGGTGAGGTCGGCGGCGGTGTGGTAATCCTTGTCGGCGGTCTTAAAGGCGTTGTTGCGGAGGTAGCACCAGAGGATGGTGACGAGGCCGAGCTCGTGGGCGTGGGCAAACATCTGGGAGACTTCCTGGATCTGGCGGTCGGATTCGGGGGAGCCGAAATAGATGGTGGCGCCGATGGCGACGGCGCCCATGTCGTAGGCCTGCTCGACGGAAGCGAAGGGGATCTGGTCGTACCTGTTGGGGTAGCTGAGGAACTCGTTGTGATTGAGCTTGAGGATGAAAGGGATCTTGTGGGCGTACTTGCGGGCGACGGAACCGAGGATGCCAAGCGTGGAGGCGACGGCGTTGCATCCGCCTTCGAGGGCGAGCTTGACGATGTTTTCGGGGTCGAAGTAGATGGGTTCGGGGGCGAAGCTGGCGCCGGCGGAATGTTCGATGCCCTGATCGACGGGAAGGATGGAGACGTAACCGGTGTTGGCGAGGCGGCCGTGGGAGAGGATGGATTGAAAGTTGCGGAGGACGGTGGGCGAGCGGTCGGTGGGAACGAGAATGCGGTCGATGAAGTCGGGGCCGGGAAGGTGAAGGCTGCCTTTGGGGAAGCCCTTGGCGGTGTACGAAAGCAATGAATCGGCTTCGGTGCCGAGCAGTTCGCGGATGGATGAGGTGGTGGAGGGCATGAGAACTCCGAGTTAGACTAGGTGGTCGGGGGAGTATACCCGATGGGCAAGTTGCACGGGGCTGGCCATCGCCTATCATTCGCGGCATGGAATCCGTCATCACCGGCAAGGTTTACGTTCTCGGCGACAACATCGACACCGACCAGATCATTCCGGCGGAGTATCTTTCGTTCAACCCGGCGCTGGCGGACGAGCGGAAGTTTTTTGGCATGTACGCCAACAGCGGTGTGCCCGAAGCGCAGGCGGGGCTGCCGGGCGGGCGCGTGAAGTTTGTGCCGGACAATGAGTTCAAGTCAGAATATCAGATCATCGTGGGGGGTAAGAATTTTGGGTGCGGATCTTCGCGCGAGCATGCGCCGCTGGCGCTGGCCGAGGCGGGGGTGAAGTGCGTGATCGCGGAGTTTTATGCGCGGATCTTTTTCAGGAATTCGGTGAATGGGGGATACCTGGTGCCGCTGGAGTCGAAGGGGAGGCTTGTCGAGCAGATCCGCACCGGGGATGAACTGGAAGTACACCTGACGGATGGATATGTGCTGAACAAAACGACGGGAAAGCGGCATGATTTGCTGCCGCTGGGAGATGTGCTGCCGATCATTGAAGCGGGCGGGGTGTTTAATTATGCGAAGCAGGCGGGGATGCTGAAATGAAGGAGAGGTGGTCAGCATGGGCGACAATCTCATCATCCTTTCGCATCCGGTGATTCAGACGAAGCTGACGGAATTGCGGGATCAGACGACGGACCATCGGAAGTTTCGCGCGCTGTTGGATGAGATCGCGGGGCTGATGGTGTATGAGGTGACGCGGGATTGGCCGACGCAGCCGCGCGCGGTGCAGACGCCGATGGAGCAGACGACGGGGCAGGTTTTGGCGCGTGCGGTGACGCTGGTGCCGATCCTTCGCGCCGGGCTGGGGATGGCGGATGGGGTGCTCAAGCTATTGCCGGACGCGCGGATGGGGCACCTGGGGGTGTACCGCAATGAGGCGACGCTGGAGCCGGTGAGCTATTACCACAAGCTTCCGCCGGATATTGCCCAGACGGAGGTGCTGCTGATCGACCCGATGCTGGCGACCGGGGGAAGCGGCGCGGCGGCGATCGCGTTTCTGAAGAAGGCGGGCGTGGCGAAGATGAAGTTTGTCTGCCTGGTCGCCGCTCCGGAGGGGATTGAAGCGGTGCATAAGGCCCATCCTGAAGTGCCGATTTACTGCGCGGCGGTGGACCGGGCGCTGAACGCGCGCGGGTATATCCTGCCGGGACTCGGGGACGCGGGCGACCGCATCTTCGGCACTTGAACCGATCGGCGGGTATTTGTTCGGCCAAACCTTCGATCTTCACGATCTGTTCGCGATCCTGGTGCTGGTCGTCCTTGAAGGCGTGCTGTCGATCGACAATGCGCTGGTGCTGGGGATTCTGGCGCGGCGGCTTCCCGTCGGGCAGCGCAGCAAGGCGCTGACGTATGGGCTGGCGGGGGCGTTTTTCTTTCGGTTCATCGCCATTTTCATGGCGAGTTGGTTGCTCCGGACGCACATCGTCAAGGTGGTTGGCGGGGCATATCTTGTCTACCTGGCGGCTAAGTTCTTCTTTCATAAGCCGAAGATCCAGAGCTCCATTCAGACGGCGGACGAGGATCCGTCGCGAACGCTGGATGCGCCGAGCGCTGGGGCGGCGGAGGGGGCGGGGGCGAAATTCTGGCCGACGGTGATCGCGATCGAGCTGACGGACATTGCGTTTGCGGTGGACTCGGTTTTGGCGGCGGTGGCGCTGGTGGCCGAGCAGCACATTCAGCCGGCCGGGCGAGTGCATCCGAAGCTGTGGGTCGTCGTGACGGGAGGGATGATCGGCGTGCTGCTGGTGCGGGTGGCGGCGAAGATGTTTATCGCGCTGCTCGACCGATTTCCGCGGTTTGAGCTGGCGGCGTATCTTCTGGTGCTTCTGATCGGGCTGAAGCTGGTCATCGATTGGATGGCGAACGTTCCGGGTCAGCCGGACCGGGTTAACTTTCAAAGTCCACACGATCGCGCGTTCTGGATCTTCTGGGTCGCCATGACGGCTTGCTTCTGCGTGGGGTTTATCCCCAGGCGGAAGCGGCTACGGCAATAGCGCGATGAGGCGATCGATCTGCGCCTCGGTGTTGTAGAAGTGCGGGGACGCCCTGAGGCGGCCTTCGCGCTGGACGATCTCGATGCGGTGTTCCTTTCTGAGCGTGCGGATGATGCGATCGTGGTTTTGCCCGGGCGGGGCGAGGAAGCTGACGACGCCGCTCCACTCGCCGGGGGCGCGCGGGGAGATGATGGAATAGCCTTTGGCGCGAATGCCGTCGATCAGGCGGCTGGTCAGCAGGTCGAGGCGCGCGGCGACGGCTGCTATGCCGACGGAGAGCAGCAATTCCAGAGAGGCTTTGAGCGAGAGCAATCCGGGGACGTTCCAACTGCCGCATTCGAATTTGGCGGCGTCGGGGCGGAGGGTGAAATCGTAGTTGCTGTAGTCGAGGGCGTTGACGACGTTCATCCAGCCGACGATGAGGGGGCGAAGCTGGGGGAGCAGGTCATTGCGGCAGTAGAAGATGCCGGCGCCTTCGGGGCCGAGGAGCCACTTGTGGCCGTCGGCGGAGAGGAAATCGATGTTCATGGCGACAACGTCGACGGGGAGAACGCCGAGGGTTTGGATGGCGTCGATGCAGAAGAGCTTTCCGCGTTCGCGGCAGAAGCGGCCGATGGAGGCGATGTCGTGGCGCTGGCCGCTGGCGAACTCGACGTGGGAGAGGGTGACGAGGCGGGTGCGCGGGTGATCGGCGGCGTCGAGGATTTCGTCGATCGGGACGCGGCGGGCGCCGTCGTCGCCGGTCATCTCGGGGATCTTGATAAGCTCGGCGCCGAAGCGATGGGCGACGTCCATCCAGGGATACATGTTTGCCGGATACTCGACGGCGGTGGTGACGATGCGGTCGCCGGGCTTCCAGTCGATGCCGTTGGCGACGGTAGCGATGCCTTCGCTGGTGTTTTTGATGAAGGCGATTTCGGAGCGTTGGGCATTGATCAAGCGGGCGGCGGAATCGCGAAGGGACTCGATGTCACGGTACCAGTGAGCATCGAGGTAGGCGCCGGCCTCGGCCTGAGAGGCGTAGGCTCGAAAAGCGTCGGCGGCGACGCGGGGGACCGGGGCGACGCCGGCGTGCTAGTAGAAGTCCCAGCTGCGGAGACTGGGGAAGGCGTCCGCGTTGCCGACGTAGTCGGTAATCCTGCTCACCGCGAAATCATCCATCGTGGCGGTTATAATACCACCGCCGCAACGCGGCAGCGCGTCCCATGGAAGGTAGAGGCGATTCATGCGTGCAATGATTCGGCAAGTCGTACTGGCGGGGATTATCGGGGGCTGCGCGCTGTCCTCAACGGCGCAGGACATGAGCCGGCGGTCTATCCCCAATCGGTGGATCGAGCCGTATCTGCCGGAGGATCTTCCGAAGCTGGAGTTGCCTGAGTATGTGACGAAAGACCCGCTGGCACTGGCGCGGGCCGAGGCATTTTCGGGGCGATATAAGCTGGCGCTGATTACGCTGGCTAAGAATAAGGAAGCCCTTGGGAAGGCGGACCCGGTTGAGGTGGCGCTGATCAGGGTTTCGGCATTGAAGCCGCTGGGGCGGCGCGCGGAGGCGCTGGAGATACTGGGTGCGGCGGACGTGGCGGCGGATCCGCGGGCGGAAGTGATGCGGGCGCGGGTGCTGGCGGAATTGGCGCGATATGACGAGGCAATCACGATTCTGAAGCAGCATCTCCAGCAGAATCCGGAATCGCTGGCGGGGCATTTCTGGCTGGGGAATATCAGCGAATCGATAGGCGACTTGGATGGCGCGCGCGAGGCGTTTGGGTGGTTCCAGCCGTTCATCGATAAATGGCAGGGGGATGCGAATCAGTTTACGAGCGCGGAGGATGTGACGCTGATGGGGCGGGCGCTGGATCGCTGGGGGAATGTGACGAGCGCCTATCAATCGAAGCCGGCGCTGCACAACGTGATTTTGTCGATGTTTCTGAAGGCGTACGATCAGATCGACCGGGGATATTGGCCGGCGCACCTGGCGGCGGCGGAGTTTTACGTATCGCACGATGACGAGCAGAGCGCGGTGAAGGAGCTGCAGAAGGCCAGCGAGTACAATTCGCGGGACATTGGGGTGATGTCGCTGCTAGGGCACGTCGTGCTGGGGGCATTTAACTTTGACGCGACGGAGAATTGCATCGCGGGGATTCGCGACGTCGATCCGAATGCGATGGAAGGGGACTTATTGCAGGCGCGCAACCTGATGCGGCAGCACCTGCCGACGGATGCGCAGCGGCCGATCCGACGCGCGCTGGCGCGGCAGCCGAAGAATCTGGAGGCGCTGGGGTTGCTCGCGGCGAGCGAGGCGTTGCAGCTTCACGACGACAAGACCCAGCAGGTGCTTGCGGAGGTGGAAAAACTGGATCAGAGGAACGCGACGGCGTACTTGGAGGTCGCGGAGCAGTTGGCGAGCCTGCGGCAATATCCGCGGGCAGCGGCGATGTATAAGGTGGCGATCGAGCGGGCGCCCTGGTGGACGTCGCCGCGCAATGGGTTGGGGTTGCTCTACACGCAGAGCGGCGAGGAGGACCTGGCGGCGGAGGTGCTCGAGCAGGCGCGGCTTCTGGATCCGTTCAATCACGAGACGACGAACTACCTGCGGCTGCTGGACGACCTGCGGAACTTCGATAGGAAGGAGACGGCGCATTTCATCGTGTTCTATGATGCGAAGCGGGATCCGGTGATTCCGGAGTATTTCGCGGATTACCTGGAGAGCATCTACAAGGATGTGACCGGGGAGTACAAGCACGAGCCGCCGGTGAAGACGTACATTGAGGTGTTTCCGACGCACGAGGGATTCAGCGTGCGGACGACGGGGCTGCCGTGGCTGGGAACGGTGGGCGCGAGCACGGGGCGGGTAATTGCGCTGGTGACGCCGCGCCCGGGGAAGGGGACGATGGGCGCCTTTAACTGGGCGTCGGTGTTGCGGCACGAGTTCACGCACACGGTAACGCTGGCCGCGACGGATAACCGGATTGCGCACTGGTTCACGGAGGGGCTTGCGGTGATGGAGGAGCGGTCGCCGTTGCGGTGGGAATGGGTGCCGATGCTGTATCACGCGGCGAAGAACAAAGAGCTTTTCACGATGGAGAACCTGACGTGGGGGTTTGTGCGGCCCAAGCGCCCGATCGACCGGCAACTGGCGTATGCGGAGTCGTTCTGGATTTGTCAGTACATCGAGGAAACGTGGGGGCATGAAGCGGTGTTGAAGATGCTGGCGGAGTTTCGACTGGGCAAGGAACAGCGCGACGTGTTTCCGCAGATCCTAGGGGAAAGCCTGACGGATTTTCAGGATGACTTTTTCTCGTGGTGCGACGATCAGGTGGCG
>JBBRIN010000014.1:0-16507 GCA_038221115.1 Tepidisphaerales bacterium | reverse complement strand
TGGCGAACATGGGCGTGCCGATCTCTCAAATGTGGACGGTTGCCAGCTATGTGCTGCGCCAGAAGTTGCGCGGGCGCAAGCAGTACCCGCTGGTGTTGATGCTGGAGCCGCTGTTCCGGTGCAATCTGGCGTGCGCGGGTTGCGGAAAGATCCAGTACCCGGCTCATGTGCTGAAGCGCCAGCTCAGCCCCGAGGAGTGCTTTAAGGCGGTCGACGAGTGCGGGGCGCCGATGGTGTCCATCCCTGGGGGAGAGCCTTTGCTGCACCCGCAGATCAAGGAGATCGTCGAGGGGCTGGTGGCGCGGAAGAAGTACATCTACCTGTGCACGAACGCTCTGCTGTTGAAGGAGAAGATCGATCTCTTTAAGCCGACGAAATATCTGACGTTCAGCGTGCATATGGACGGACAGAAAGAGCACCATGACTTCGCTGTTTGCCGCGAGGGGGGTTACGACATCGCGGTGGATGGGATCCGCGAGGCGGTTGCGCGGGGCTTTCGAGTAACGACGAACACGACGCTATTCGATGGCACG
This sequence comes from Tepidisphaerales bacterium, assembly GCA_038221115.1. Classification (GTDB taxonomy): domain Bacteria; phylum Planctomycetota; class Phycisphaerae; order Tepidisphaerales; family Tepidisphaeraceae; genus JANXVV01. The sequence continues at coordinate 15,974 of JBBRIN010000014.1, read as the reverse complement.
GATCCGAAGTCCGTGCGCGGGTTCTTCGATGAGATGATGGATCTGGGGGTCGAGGGAATGATGCTGTCGCCGGGATATTCGTACGACAAGGCGCCCGATCAGCAGCATTTTCTGGGACGGGCGAAAACGCGGCGGCTGTTCAGGAACATTTTGTCGAACCGGAAGAAGCGATGGGTTTTTAATCAGAGCCCGTTGTTCCTGGAGTTCTTGATGGGCAAGCGGCACTACCCATGCACGCCGTGGGGGATGCCGACGTACAACATCTTCGGCTGGCAGAAGCCGTGCTACCTGCTGCAGGACGGATATGCCGATACGTTCGCTGAGCTGATGGAGACGACGAGTTGGGCGAGCTACGGGACCGAATCGGGCAACCCGAAATGCGCGAACTGCATGGTACACAGCGGGTATGAGGCCAGCGCCGTCAACCATACCTTCGGGTCGGTGAAGGCGCTCTTGTCCACGGCGCGGGCGACGTTCTTCGGCCGGTACAAGGACCCCGTGGCGGCGGAGGATTTGGAGAAGAACGCGGCAGTACCGATGCATGAGAAGGTGGTGCCGTTGACGATTCGGCGGGGGGAGGGGGCGCGGGAGGAGGTGGGGGTTTAGGTGCGGCATCGAAGCCGCTGTGTTCACTTATGGAAAATGAGAAGGCGATTAATCCGGATGCGCTGGAGGTGGCGCCGGGATTTGCGCACGAAAATCTGGAGGGGTATCTTCCGGCGTTGGCGTCAGACGCCGACATTAGAAATGCACTGGAGAAGGCGTTCGATTACCGGGGAGATGTGACGATCACGTTGAAGGACGGCGCGAGGGTGGAGGGATATATTTTTGACCGGGGCAGCACGGGGCCGGGGTTGGGGGATGCTTATGTGCGAGTGTATCCGAAGGACTCTGAGCAGCGCGTGAAGGTTCGCTATACCGAGATCGCCGCGCTGGCGTTCACGGGACGCGACACGGCGGCTGGAAAGAGCTTTGAGACGTGGCTGAAGAAGTACAAGGAGAAGAAGGCGGCGGGGGAAAAGGATATTCGAATCGATCCTGAGAAGTTGGATTGACGGGCGCTAGGCGAGGATTTCCTTCACGATGCGCCCCGGCTTATCGTCCAGAAGATTTTGCGGGCGCGCGTTCCGCAAGAAGGTCAGTTTCTGCGGATCGAGCCCGAACAGGTGCAGCAGCGTCGCATGGTAGTCGTGATGTGTGACGACATCGGTGACGGCGCGGTGGCCGAACTCGTCAGTGGCGCCGTGGACATGGCCGCCGCGGATGCCACCACCGGCAAGCCACATGCTGAAGCCGTGGGTGTTGTGATCGCGGCCGATCTTGTCGGGACCGCCGTTCTGAATGACCGGAAGGCGGCCCATTTCGCCGCCCCAGTGCACCAGGGTTGTATCGAGCAGGCCGCGATTCTTTAGATCGGTAACCAGGGCGGCACTAGGCTGGTCGACCTTTCGGCAGGCGAGAGGGAGGGATTTTTTGATGCCGAAGTGGTGGTCCCAATATTGGTTGGCGGTGAAGACCTGAACGAAGCGTACGCCGCGCTCGACGAGACGGCGGGCGATAAGGCAACGGGTTCCGTACTCCGCGCAGGCTGGGTCGTCGAGCCCGTACATTCGTTTGGTGGCAGCGCTTTCGCCGGTGATATCCAGAGCCTCTTTGGCGGACATCTGCATGCGCGCCGCCAGCTCATAGCTGGCGATCCTTGCGGAGAGATCGGTTTCGCCGGGGTGGGCGGCGAGGTGGCGCTGATTGAGACGTTCAACGAGGGAGAGGTAGCCGTCTTGAACATCGCCTTTGAGAAGTGGCGGCGTGTCGAGATTGAGAATTCGCGGTTCCCTCGGGCGGACGACAGTTCCCTGGAAGAGCGAAGGAAGCCAACCGTTGCCCCAGTGTTCGACGCCCATGACCGGAAGCTGGCCGGGATCGATCAATGCGAGAAATGCCGGAAGGTTTTGACAGTCGGTCCCCAGCCCGTAGGTGATCCAACTGCCAAGGGAGGGGTGCCCGGTGGTCGTGCGGCCGGTATTCAGGGCCTGGATGGACTGTCCGTGATTGTTGACGCCGGTCTGCATCGATCGGATGACGGTGATGTCATCGACGATCTGCGACGTGTATGGGAGAAGCTCGGACAGCTCGGTGCCGCTGGCGCCGTGGTGGGAAAACTTCCACGGGCTGGCCATCAGGGTGCCGTCGTAGTTTGTCGGGCTGTCGATCTGCATCTCACCCCTGAACTTTTTCCCGTCGAACTGGTCGAGGACGGGCTTGGGCTCGAACAAGTCGATATGACTGGGGCCCCCCTGCATGTAAAGGGAGATCATTGCCTTTGCCCGGGCGGGCTGCGGCGGCGCCTTGGCGGTGAGGTCAAACGCAGGCGGCGCCATGGGGGGCTTAGGCGGCCCGCTCGATTCATCGGCGCGAAGCTGTTCCTGGTTCAACAGCCAGGTCAGTGCGAGCGCGCTGATGCCCATGGCGCCGGAGGTAAGCAGATGACGACGAGAGTAGCAGGATCGGTTCATGCGGGTCCGCTGTTCAATCGACATAGAGGAACGCGTTAGAGCTCCACAGCGCCTGAGCCAGGGTCGACAAAGCATGGAGCGACGGGTCCAAGTTCGTGCCTTTGGGCACCGCCGAACCGCTAAGCCGCTTTTCAAAGATCTGTGTTTGCTGAGACAGGAAGGCGCTCAGATCCTCGACATCAGCCTCGGAAGGTGCAGCGCCAAAAGCCAGCTGCCAGGCGCGGCGCACTTGATCCGCCGGCTCGGTTCCGGCTTCGTTTTGAACGCGCTGCGCAAATTGAGCAGCTCGGGCGATGACGAAATCGTTGTTCATGAGGAGCAAGGATTGCGGCGCGACGGTTGAAGCCCGGCGCGCCTCGCAGTTGGGCTCCATGGTCGGTTCATCGAACGCGGCCAGCACGCTGAGCGGGCGGGTTCGGCGTACCTGCACGTATACGCTCCGGCGAAACTCTTCGCCGTTCATCGCGATGACCGGGCCAGGGCGGCCCGCGTTCAGGTTTTCCTTGCCGATGACGAACTGCCCCACGTCATCCGTCATGACCGGCACGGGCGGGCCGAACGATTTGTCGTTCAGCTTTCCGCTGCCAAAGAGAATCGCGTCGCGGAACTGCTCGGCGTCCAGGCGCTGCAGCGAGCGATGGCCCAGAAGCTTGTTGTCCGGATCAAGCACATCCTGCGCCGGGTCGTGAATGGCGGCCTGGCGGTAGGCAGAGGACAGCATCATCAGCTTGTGAAGGCGCTTCAGCGTCCAACCGTTGGCGGTGAAATCGGCCGCCAGCCAGTCCAGCAATTCCGGGTGAGACGGCCTGTCTCCGAGGATGCCAAAATCGCCGGGCGTGGCCACGATACCGCGGCCAAAGTGATGCACCCATACTCGATTGACGAGAACGCGCGAGACGAGCGGGTGCTTACCACTGGTGAGCGAGCGTGCGAACGCCAATCTCCGGCCGCTCGTGGGAAGCGTGGCGTCCTTGTCGGGGATGGGCGCAACCGCCGACCCCAGCACGCTCAGTTCCGCAGGGGAGACGACTTGTTTGGGCTGATCGCAATCCCCCCGGTTGAAGAGATGCGTGGGAGGAACTTTACCAGGAATCTCGGTAAGGGCGACGACGAATTCTTCAGCCGGCTTGGTGGCGCGCAGCGCCGCGGCGTCATCGAGGAGTTTTTTTTGTTCGTCGCGAAGCTTGGGCCTGGCGCTGACGAGGTTGCCGAACACAATGTTGACGTTGGGGTGCGCCTTGAGCAATTTGGCCTGCTCGGCGGTCCGCTTGCCGGGCGCGGTAGTGAAGGCGAAGCGAATCGACTCCCGCACGTCATCGGGAACCCGCAGCAACTGCGTCTGGAACTCTTCGCTAAGCAGTTCTTCCTCCCACTTCTTGCGCCCGGCGTCGACCGACGCAGCTTTGGCTTCGATCTCCTTGCTCCGCGCGCGTTCTGAATCGCTTAGCAGGGAGATCAGGCGTTGTTGGGGGAGGCGCCAAGCCTTTGAATCGAAGGCCGGCTCGAAGATCGCGCGAAGACGGAAGTAGTCCACCTGAGGGATCGGATCATACCGGTGATCGTGGCACTGGGCGCACCCGACGGTGAGGCCAAGAAAGGCCGTCGCGACCACCTTGATCTCGTCGGCGACCACCTGATTGACGACCGCATTCCGTTCAGCCGCGGGGGCGGCAGCCGAGCCATCGGGTGCCATGCGGAGAAAGCCGGTGGCAGTGAGCTTTTCAAGATCGGCCGGTGCCAGGTCCTTATACGGCGGCTCGACCAACTCATCGCCCGCAAGTTGCTCCACAATGAACCGGTCGAACGGCTTGTCGGCGTTGAAAGCGCGAATGACGTAGTCGCGATAGCGCCAGGCATGCTTGCGCTCGGCGTCGAGCTCGTTGTATCCGTCGCTGTCGGCGTAACCCGCGACGTCGAGCCAGTGGCGCCCCCATCGTTCACCATAGCGCGGTGAGGCCAGCAGGCGATCAAGTACCGCTTCAAAAGCCTGTGGCGATTCATCTTCGACAAACGCCTTGACCTCATCCGGAGTCGGTGGAAGCCCAATCAGATCAAAGGTGGCGCGACGAATGAGCGTGGAGCGATCCGCATCGGGCGCGAACGACAGCCCCTTCTCCTCCAACTTCGCCAGCAGAAACGCATCGATGGGCGTGCGCACGCGATTGGCATGCTGAACGGTTGGCGGCGGCATGGGACGGACCGGCTGAAAGGCCCAATGAGCCCGGTCTTCAACGCTGAGCACCGGATCATCGGACACGCTCTGCGGTTCCGGCCGCGCGACGGGGGCACCTTGCGCAACCCAGCGGGTGATGGTCTCGATCTGAAGTGCGGATAGCCTTGGCTTGTCCTCAGGCGGCATTTCATCGTCGCGCAGCTTTTGAATGAGAAGGCTGTCATCCGGTTTATGGGGGACGATGGCCGGCCCATGTTTGCCGCCCTGGAGGACGAGTCGTTGAAGGCGCAGATCTAACCCGGATTTATGACTTCCGCCCTCGCCATGGCACTGAAAACAATGCGTTTTAAAGATGGGCCGGATGTCGCGTTCGTAGGTAAGGTTGGCCGCTTCAGCTTCGGCGATGCCGGGCGCGACCAAGGCGAGGGCGAGCAAAGCTGTGGTGACTCTTGTCAACATGGATCGCGCCTCGATTACGGATCAGAAACGTGGTTGCTCATGCATTAGGGGAATAGTGCCGGGAGGGGCAGGCGTTGCCAAGGCGGGATGCACCGGAGCGGCCTTTTTTGGAAGGAATCGTCCGTAGAGGTGAAGCTTGATGAACTCCCGTGCCGACGTGTTCAGGCGGGTTTGGCGGCGGTAAGCCGGCGATAGCGCGCCAGAGCGGTGAGCGGGAAGTAGAGGCGGTAGAGGTGGTACTTCAAGTAAAAGACGCGGGGGAATCCGGTGCCGGTGAAGTAGCGCTCTTCCCAGTTGCCATCGGATCCCTGATGAGCGACGAGCCAGTCGATCGCATGCTTCACGGAAGGATCGTCAGCTCCCAAGGCGGCCATCAGGGCCATGGCCCCCCAGGCGGTTTGGGAGGGGGTGCTGTGCCCCTGTCCTTTCAGGGAAGGGTCTTCGTAGCTGTCGCAAGACTCGCCAAAGCTGCCATCGCCCTTCTGCACGCGCTGAAGCCACTGAATGGCGCGACGAAGATATGGCGCGTCCATGCGTTCGCCGACGGACTTGAGGCCGACGAGCACCTGCCAGGTGCCGTAGACAAAGTTGACGCCCCAGCGCCCCCACCAGCCGCCGTCAGCGTCCTGCTGCGATTTGATGTACTCGATGGCGCGGCTGACAACCGGATGATCGGCGGCGAAGCCGCAATGACCGAGGCATTCCAGCACGCGGCCGGTGATGTCCGGGCAGGAGGGATCCTGCATCGCGTTGTGGTCGGCGAACGGAATCTTTTCGAGGAGAGGGCGATCTTCGGTGCGGTCGAAGGCGGCCCAACCGCCGTCTTCATTCTGCATGGCCAGAAGCCACTGCACGCCTCGCAGCACAGCGGCATCCGCAATGCGGCCGCCGGCGCGGTGGAGGGCCATCGTCACCATTGCCGTGTCGTCCACGTCCGGATAGTGCGGGTTGGCGAACTCAAAGAACCATCCCCCAGGCGCTGCGCCGGGGCAATTCTTCTGCCAGTCGGCCGAAGACTTGCACTCTTTATCCAATAGCCAATGAGTTGCCGCCCGCGCTGCCGGATCGGCGGGATTGATCTGGGCCTCGGCGAGCGCATGCAGGGCAATACCTGTATCCCATACGGGCGAATGGCAGGGCTGAATTCGAATGGCATCGCCCTCGGGGATAAACAAATCCTCCAGATGCGCGTGGGCCGCCCTGACCCTCGGATGATCGTCGGGATATCCCAGGGCCTTGAAGACGACGAGGATGTACACCATGGGCGGAAAGATGGCGCCGAGGCCTTCGGAGCCGTCGAGGTGATCGAGGAGCCACTTCTCAGCCTCGGCCATCGCGCGCTCGCGCAGGGACGGAAGCGGGGCCTGCTCGTAGCGTTTGAGAAAACCGTCCATCTTCAGGAACAAATCGCGCCAGGAGCGCGGCCACCCGCGCGGCGCCTTGCCGATGCGATTGGCAGCGACCTTGTCGAGGTAGAGTTCGTCGATGCGCTGCTCGGGGCGTAAGCCGCCTCGGCGGCGAAACCGCAAGGTGACGACGAGGCCCAGGGGCAGTATCATCGTGCGCGTCCACGCCGAGACGTGGTACAGATTGAAGTAGCACCACTTGGGGAGAAGCACGATCTCCGGCGGAATGCTGGGGCAGGCGTCGTAGCTGATCTGGCCGAGGGCGGCGAAGAAGAACTTGGTGAAGCTGTTGCAGTGTTCGGCGCCCCCGAGTTTGCGCACGCAATCGCGGGCGGCGAGCATGTGGGGCGAGGCGGGATCGTCGCCAATGAGCTTGAGCGAGAAGTAGGCTTTGACGGTGCCTGAGAGGTCGGCCTTGCCGCCGGGGTACATGTTCCAGCCACCGTCGGCCTGTTGCAGGCGGCGGAGGTAGTTCGCGATGGCGGGCAACCGCGGGTCATCCTCCTGGCCGAGGATGAACTTCATCATGATGTATTCAGACTCAAGGATCGAATCGCCCTGGAGCTCGCCAACCCAATAGCCGTCAGGATGTTGCTTGGAAAGCAGGGTGGCTTGAGCGCGAGCGAGCGCGGTGGCCACCGTTGGCCGGGCGTGGCCGCGATGCACTTCAGGCGCGGAGGGCGTCGATTTGTACAGCGGGCTCAGCAGAGGAAACGCCTGAGCCGGCGACTTAGCAGTGGTCGTCATTGCGTCTAGCTTCGAAACGTCCGTAAGACCCTGTCGGCAAAGGGTCAGGTTACCGACAGCTGAGATGCGGGTGCTCCGACGGCGAATGATCACCCACGCGAGGTTTAAGTTAGCCGATGGAAGGGGTGACGGCAATGGGATTCCCAACAGTGAGTCACGCAAAGTCCGATAAAACTGATACGCCTAAAGCCGACCGGCGGCGGCCTTTACACCTCTCGATGAACAGGCAAGATCATGCGGATGCAGCGGGCGGCTCATCTGGACCTCGATGGGGCTTGGGGCGATGTGCTTGGCGAGGGGCGCCGGGTGGATGCGCTGGAATGGGGACCGCGACTCCGCTATCTGACCCATTCTGGCGAGATGCGAAGTTTTTACGACGAGGTTGGCAAAGAACTGCCACCCTTTTTGATCTATGGGTCGGGTGACTTCCATCACATTACCGGATGTCTGCTTCGTCGCTGGGATGAGCCGATGACTGTCGTAAGCTTCGATAATCATCCCGACTGGGATACGCGGCCGCCGAAGTGGGCTTGCGGCGCGTGGGTGAGCCGGGCGCTGGAATTACCTCAGGTGAAGTCGGTGGCTGTGTGGGGGTGCGGCAACTTTGAGCTCGGCTTTCCCTCACGACTCTTCGGCAACTGGCGAGGCGTGAAAAGCGGGCGGCTTCAGGTGTTCGGCTGGGCAGAGCGCCAGTCCGCCGCGACTCAGCGCCGATTTCGCTGCGTCACGCGAGAAGAATGGCGGGAGGAGTTTGAGCGGTTTGTGAAGACGATCACGGGCGGCAAGACGTATGTCACCGTCGATCTCGACTGCATCCGCGAAGAAGAGGCGGTCACGAATTGGGAGAACGGTCTGTTCACCGCCGAGGATATTCGATGGGCGATCTCGCAGTTGCGCTCGGCGAGCCAAATCGTCGGCGGCGACGTGTGCGGGGCGCGCTCGACTCCCGTCTATGCGACGCGATTCCAGCGCCTGGCGGGGTGGTGGGACCATCCGCGAACCGCCGCGCGTTCAGAGCCGAAGTCCAAGGAGATCAACAGACGAACGTTGGCAACGATCTGGCCGGCGCTGGTGGAGGGCGGTCCGACGATATAAAATCCCGCCGTCGGCACCGAGATGTTTATGCAAATCATTCTGCCCAAAAGGCGAGGCCTGTTTCGCTACTCCACCTGGGACGCCGTTCCGGTGGTTCTGGCGTTGGTGCATCTGGCATACCTTGTTTCGCTCTATGTCGTGTTCACGCGTGTCCACATGCCGCTGAAACAGAAGCTTCCGCTGATGGGGGTGATGGGGCTGATTTATTCCGTGAGCATTTCGTGGAACATCAACGGGATCTCGCACAACTTTATTCATAACCGCTACTTCAACGCCGCCGGTTTGAATCGCGCGTTCAGCGTTCTCGAGTCGATGTGTTGCCTGTTTTCACAGGTGCTATACGACTACGTCCATCGGCGGCACCACATGGGGAACAGCGACAAGCCTGCTGAGGGCGGCGAGACACTGGACTGGCTGTCCATTTATCGGCACGGGCACGATGGGCATGCCGAGAACGTCTGGTCGTATACCTTCCTGAGTTTCTTCCGCGACGATCCGAAGGCGGTCTATCGGGAGGTGAAGGAACATGACGCGACCGAAGCGCGCTGGGGCCTGATCGAGATCGGCGTCGTGGCGATCTGCATGATCGGGGGCTTCGCGCTGAATTGGCGGTTCATGCTGTTCTTCATGCCGTTCTGGTACTTCGGACATTGCCTGTCGTACCTCAACGGTTACTTCGAGCATTTCGGCGGCAACCCCGACGTGCCGATGGCGTGGGGCGTCAGCAGTTATCACGGCCTTTACAACTGGATCTGGTTCAACAACGGCTATCACGCGGAGCACCACTACCGCCCACGGGCGCATTGGACGCGGATGAAGGTCTTACAGCGGCAGATCGCCGAGGATCAGAAAAGAGTGGGGGTGAGGGTGATTCGCCCGCCGCACGCGCTGGGTTTCTGCGACCCCGATGTATGCGATGAGCCTTTGGTGACGAGCGCGCCGAAGGGTCAAACGAACGTGACGGCTCCCGAGGTGGAGTTGGTTGACGTGACGCCGGCAAGCGCATCTTCTTAAGACGCTGAAATCACGCCCAAAGTGCGCCGTGTTGCGGCCTTAACTGGACGCGACAAGAGCGATACCGCCGCAGAGCAGAAGAAGCCCCAGCCACGCCCCCGCAGGCATGCGCTCTTTAAGGAGGAGCCAGGCCGCGATGGCCATCAGCGCAGGATTAAGCCCTTCGAAGGGGAATAACTTGCTGAGATCTGTCTTGGCCAGGAGCCCCAGCCAAAGAAAGAACCAGAGCGTGAGGCAGAGGATGCCGAGCGTGAAATGGGCAGGCCTGTGCGGGTGTGGCGTCGGCGTCATGGCGCGTTTCAGAAAGAGCTGTCCGATGACGATCAGAAACTGGCAGACAATGCAAAGGACGATCGCGAAGGGGGTCATAGCTTGGCCTCCGCCTTGACAACCTGTTGCAACATGAGGAGAAGCCCGCAGACCACCAGCGCGATGCCCATCCAGCGTCGTGGCGAGACCGGTTCGTGGAGGAAGATCAGACAACCGAGTGGAATCAGGACGTGAACCACGTTGATCACCGCGAAGGCAATTCCAAGCGGAACAAACCGCAGCACATAAATCCAACTGGCAAAGCTCAGCAGGTACGTGAGAATGCCAAACCACGTCCAAAACGAGGCGAGCGCCGGGATGCCCAGGGTGTTTGACAACCCCCCTACCGCGACCGCCGAGAGCGTAAGCGTAGCCCCCTTCTTCAGCAGAAGCTCGGACGCCGTCACGAGGAGCGCCCCAAACCCGAGCTGGACGTACGGATTAAAGAACCAAGCCGGCTTAAGAAGTTTCGCCGTCATGGGGTTCCCCACACGTCAGCGTAGTTTGGAAACTGCTGCAGCACCTTGTCATTGCGCGTGGGCTCGAGCTTTGGTAGAACGCGTCTCAGGATGAAGTTCGCGATGCGCGAGCGATGCGTAACGTATAGATCCAGCGGGGCCAGATGGCAGCGCAGGTGAAGCTTCGGGTCGTAATTCAGCGCGCTGCTGACGTACCACTTGAACCCATGCGAAATGGCCCACTGGATGATGTCGCGAAGCGTATAGAAGTAGAGGTGAAGGTCGAGCGCAACGGCATAATCCAGCCCGAGGTATTCATCGTACAACGAGTCGCCCTGCAGCATGCAGAGGCTGAAGGCAACCAGCTTGCCGTCACGACGCCAAAGGAAAAAACGCACCTTATCCGGCATTTGCCTGCCCAACTGGGAGAGGTATTCAGGCGTCAACTTCTCAAAATGCAGTTGGGAGCGCGAGTAGACGTTGAGGTAGAGGGGATAGGCCTCCGGAAGATGAGGCGTGATGTCTTCAACCACCTGCAAATCAATCGGCCCGCCCTCTTCGGCATCGCGGAATTTGCGGCGAAGGTTCTTGCGGGTGTTCTTGCTCAGTGCCTTGGCGACGTAGTCATCGAAGCTGGCGTAATCAATCGAGAGCCGCACCATCGGCAGACTGGGAACGCGCGTGTAGCCGTTCGCGGACAGGCCGGACATCGCGGTTCGGTAGGCAGCGGGAAACTCCTTGAAGACGATCATGCCGGCTCGAAAGCTCTTGGCGATCGTAGGAAGGGCCTGATGAAGGGCGGCGGTAATATCGGCTCCCAGCTGGGCATCGGAGCTTTCCAAGTGGCCTTCCCCGGCGGCGCAGCCAACCATCAGAGTGCGCAGGGTTAGAAAACGCGGGAAGAGGTTGCGGACCTTGGCGGCGAAAGACTGCGAAAGACGGCCGGCGCCTTGAAGGATGTCCTGATTGAGAACGAAGAACGGTTGAATCGCGAGGACCGCGCCAGATGAATCTCCCACGACGAGATAGCAATAGTCGAAACCCTGGAGGATGGCGTCCTCGACAATGGCATAATAGCGGGCGTCCTTGCGGAGGCGGGTGAAACTCCTGGCGAAGGCTTCGCGCCAGGGTTGATAAGCTTGAAGCTGGGAGCGGGTGGCGGCGTGGACAATTCCGCGCGCCGTCTCAACGCGCGAGATGGATGGAGGGGAACTCATTGTGCTCGGCGCGCGACAAACTACCTGCGCACTCGAAGGTGGGCAAGAGAAGGTAGCAGCCGTATAAGTCGCCGCTATAATGCCGCGGCGTTGAGGTCCTCAGATGGATTGGATGTCATGCACGACGATTTTGTTGGCTGGTTGAAGCAGCACGAGGGGCGCCAATATGAGCTTCACCAGGAGCATATCAATCCCGTCTTCGTGAAGATGCTGAAGACGATCGGCTTCGATAAAGCGTACGTGCGGGGCGAGGGGTGCTACCTCTGGGATGCCGAGGGGAATAAATATCTTGACCTGCTGACGGGCTGGGGCGTGTTCGCCCTGGGACGGAATCATCCGAAAGTAAAGGCGATCCTGCGGCAGGTATTGGACAGCGATCTGCCGAACCTGGTGCGGATGGATTGCAGTATATTGAGCGGCTTGGTGGCCGAAAACCTGACGCGGCATACCGGCGGCGATCTGTCGCGCGTCTTCTTTTGCAACAGCGGAACAGAATCGATCGAGGGAGCCATTAAGTTTGCGCGGTGCTACACGGGTCGGCAGGACATCGTTTACTGCGATCATGCGTTTCATGGGCTCACGACAGGATCGCTTTCGCTGAACGGCGCGGAGTTTTTTCGAGAGCGATTCGGGGAGCTGATGCCGGGGACGCGGAAGGTGGCGTTTAACGACATTGCCGCGCTGGAGCAGGCGCTTAGCACAAAAAAGGCGGCGGCGTTTATCGTGGAGCCGGTCCAGGGGAAGAGTTGTGAGGTGGTGATCGACGGCTATCTGGCGGAGGCGCAGCGGTTGTGTCGCAAAGCCGGCACGTTGTTGATCGTGGACGAGGTGCAGTGCGGGCTGGGGCGGACGGGCAAGTGGTTCTGTTATCAGCATTGGCCGGAGCTGGAGCCGGACATTGTTTGTACGGCGAAGGCGCTGAGCGGGGGATACGTGCCGGTGGGCGCCATCATCACGCGGCCGAAGATCATGGATTGCGTGTTCGATGGGATGGAGCGGTGCGTGGTGCACTCGAACACGTTCGGACAGAACGACATGGCGATGGCCGCGGCGCTGGCGAGCCTGTATGTGATCGAGCAGGACAAGTTGGTGGAGAATGCTGCCGCGATGGGTGAGTACGCAATGCGCCGGTTGACGGAGATCGGGAAGGACTGCGCTTTTGTGTCGGCGGTGCGGGGGAAGGGGCTGATGTTTGGCATCGACTTCGCTCGGCCGGGGGAAGGCTTTAAGCTGAAGATGGCATGGGACATGCTGCACAAAATGAACTTTGGTGTGTTCGGGCAGATGATCATCATTCCACTGCTGCAGAAGCACCGAATCCTGACGCAGGTGGCCGGCTATCACACAGAGGTGATCAAGTTTTTGCCGCCAATGACGATCACGAAGGAAGATATGGATTGGTTCCTGAATGCGATGAGCGACGTGCTGGCGGATACGTTGCGGGTGCCGGGGGCGGCGTGGGACACGGTGGCGGGGCTCGCGAAACGAGCGGTGCTGACGTGAGCATCGCGGGACAGGAGCATCTGCCCCACCGATGACGCGCACGCACCGCCTGTTGCTCCGAGGCGTTCTTGCGATGGTCGCCCGTCCCCGGGCGACGCTCGCCGTGACTCTCGCGCTGCTGGCGCTGAGCGTGGCCTTCGCGACCGCGCGGCTGACGGTGTCGACCAACCAGAACGAGCTGTTTTCGTCCAAGGTCAAGTTCTTTCGCGACTTCATCACATTCAACGAGAAGTTTCCGGAGAACGACGCGCTGTACATCATCGTTCAGGCAAAGGGCGATGAGACCAGGGTGCCGGTCAGCCGCTGGGCGGAGGCGGCGGAGGCCATTGCAGCGCGGCTGCGGGCGTTGCCCGAGCACGTGAGGTCAGTCGATGCGAGGGTGCCAATCGATCAGCTTGGGGAGCAGAAGCTTTTATTCGAAGATCCGCGGGAATTGCCGGACACTTTTGTTGGCGTTCAGCATCTCATCGGGCTGCTGCGTTATTTGGGGGAGCCGGCGCCTCCGGTAGACGGTCAAACTCCAGCGCGCCTCGAACGATTTCTTAGTTATTTGCACGTCTCAATGGCGGGCGGCAACCTGCTGGCCAGGTTTGGCTGGCATGTGGGACAGGACCAGTTGCCCGTGCTGATGCGGGCGATCGCGGAAAGCTGGACACGGACGCTGGCGGGTGAGAAGCCGGTGCTGCCGGACCTGGAATCCCTTGATTCACCCGATCCTTCGCGGCTTGGATATTACTACGTGCCTGACGAGAGCGACCGGGCGCGGCATCTGCTGCTGGTGCGCGTGTACGAGCGCGAGGCGTTCGATTCACTGGCGGCGGCGGCGAAGTCGGTGGATTCGATTCGCGCGGCTGTGGAGAGCGTGGCCCCCCATTTCCCGGAGTTTTCGATCGGGGCTACCGGCCGGCCGGCGCTCGATGCCGACGAGATGCGCACGACCGATGAGGACAGTCACAAGGCCGAGATCATCGCGCTCGTCGCGGTATTCGTGGGGCTGGTGGTGCTGCTGCGATCCTTGTGGCTCGCCCTGGCGGCGGAGCTCGCGCTAGGCGTCGGCATCGGCTGGACGTTCGGCTGGGCAACGATTTCGGTCGGGCGGCTGAACCTTTTGTCGATTGTGTTCCTTCTGGCGCTGATCGGCATCGGCATGGATTACCTGCTGCAGATCCTGTCCCGATACCGGCAGGAAGCCGGGCGACGGCAGCACGCGCGCCTGATCTGGATCGCGGTGTTTCGGCAGGTGGGGGCGCCGATTAATACCGCCTGCATGGGAGCGGCGGGGGCATTCTTCGTAGCCATTTTCGGTCGCTTCCGCGGCGCGGCGGAGCTTGGGATCATCGCGGGCGGCGGGCTGCTGCTGTGCCTTCTGGCGGGATATACGTTTTTGCCGGCGCTGCTGACGCTGTTCCCGGGGAAGCTCAGTGCGACGGCGGCCCCGCCACGGGTGCGAAGCGAGCGGCCACGGCGAAAGGGGGGGCGCGGGTGGCGATGGCTCATCTTCCCGGCGCTGTGGTGCCTGCTGCTGCTGGTCGGCGTGAAGTTCGCCAAACGAACTGCCTTCAATCCGGGGTTAATTGAGCTTCAGGCGCGGGGACTGCCGTCGGTGCAACTGGTGCGTAAGCTACAAACCTGGTCGGCGGTCGTCCTAAGCAAAGATCTCGAGACACTGCGCGCGGCGCGGGACGCGGTGCGGTCGTCTCCAACAATCGATTACACCGACAGTGTGCTGTCGGTGATGGACAATGAGAAATGGCTGCGGGAGCACTATCACGAGCTGCCACTGGAGCATTGGACGCCGCCGCCGGAATTGCGGTCAGAAGACTTGGCGAAGGTGATTGAGCTGAGTCGGGCGCTGGCAGATCGATTTGACGCCGCTGGGGCGGGTGGACGGGCAGCGAGTACGAAGCCGGTAGGAGATGCGAAGGCTTCCGCTGAAGCATTGCGGGGGTTCGCCGATGCGGCATCGGCAGCGGAACCGGCTGTGGCGGCACAAAAGTTATCTGCCTGGCAGAAGGCGTTTCTGAGGCAGATCCAGGAACTTGCCGCGCCCTTTAATCCGAAGCCGTTCGACTTGGCAAAGGTGCCGAACGAGTTGCGAAGCCATCTGGTCAGCCCGCAGGGAGATTATGCGCTGTATCTGTACCCGAAGGAAGATTTGTGGAAACAGGCGAACCTGGCGCAGTTCGTCACGGATGTCGAGGCGCGACTGGCGAAAGTGGCCGGCCAGCCGACGGTGACGGGGATCGCGCCGAACGTGTACCACTCCACTCAGGTGATTCGCCGATCCTTCGTGATGAGCACGGCGATGGCCCTGGCGTTGATCGTGCTGCTGGTGTGGATCGACATGCGGCGGCTGCGCAACACGGTGCTTGCGATCAGCGTGCTGGCGTTCGGTCTGCCCATGCTCGTGGCGCTCATGGGGCTGCTGCATGTCGACTGGAACTTTGCGAACTTCTTCGGGTTGCCGATCCTGATCGGAGCAGGGCACGAGTACGGCGTATTCATGGTGCATCGATACCGTGAGGTCGTGCGCGATCCGCGGCGTGTGTGGGGCGGGTGGGATGTGGCTGACAAAGCGCTGCTGGCGTGCGCGTACGTGACGTCGAGCAGCTTTGGATTTTTCTGGTTTCTGGGCCGCCATCAGGGGCTTCGGAGCCTGGGGTGGGTGATGGCGGTGGGAACGATTTGCATTTACCTGTCGACGGTGCTGGTGGTGAGGCCGCTGTTGATGTGGAGGCTGGAGAGGAGGGGGCCGAGAAGGTCCGACAAACAAATATAGCCACATTGGCGGAGAAAGTATTTTGACTTTTCGCTTCTTAGAGGCGGGAGCCCCGCGAGCCGCTCCTAAAGTGCTGGGTTAGCGCTTACACTACGAGGAAGGCACGACAGGACGCGTGCATGAAGATATCAGCAGACGGTGCAGTGCAACAGCTGGCCGTCTCAGGGCCTTTCAGTTCTCCGGCTAGGATAGCCGATATGGGTACTGGTCAAGGAGGACCAAACCATGTCGGAGACATCGATCAGCCTGTTCGATTGCTTTTCATCCGTTCCCGATCCTCGCGCCGCGTCGGGCAAACGCC
>JBBRIN010000013.1:0-17120 GCA_038221115.1 Tepidisphaerales bacterium | reverse complement strand
CGTCATTGGGTCCGTAAACCAGATCCATGTTTACGGACCCAATGACGACGATGGCGCCGGTGCTTTGGCGATCGGCCATCCCCCCACTCTACCCGCCGATCCGCCGGCGCTGAACTCAGATTCACCGGGTGTAGCGCTCGGATGTGGTGGGCGGCAAGACCGAAGAGAATTGTCATGCTGAGTCCCCATGTGCGGCGCATCGCACATCCGCGACGGATGAAAGCAACCCTTTTAGCGACAGTGCCCAAGGCACGCGATTAACTCAACCCCACGCGCCATTTGCCCCCCTCGCTTGCGTCTTCGCGATCTATTTTCAGAGCAGGTACCCCGAAGCATCTGGCCCATTCGTGGGGAAACGCAGATGCTTCGGCGTACCTCAGCCTCCGCATGACCGGATTCATTCCAAAATCACCGTAATGACGGGTCACCCTCAGCTGACGCGGCGTCTGACGGTTTCGTGGGGGGGGCCGTACTGCTTGACCTCGGCCAGTTGCGAGCCCAGAAGGGAATTCAATTGGGACTTGATTCTCGCGCGGCGGTCATTGGTGAGATAAACCTGGCGCGCCAATGTGACGAATCGCTCGCCGAACTCGCCGGCGGCTTCCGCCGCTCGCACATCGTCCTCGATCTGCCAAAGCGCGGCGTTAACGCGGCGCAGCTCGTCCAGCAATGGGACTACTTCCGAGCCTGAACAACTCTGCCGGGCAATGGGTCGCAGCGACATCAGCTCCTGGCGGATGAGGCGCAATTTGGCCGGGTCGGTCAGCCGCGCCTCTTTGATTTCGAGGATGGTGATTTTGTCGAGGAGTTCGCCGTAGGAGATGGGGACGATCGGCGGCGGGCGGTTTGGTGATGAAGCCTCAGTACGCGCGGCGTGGTCGAGCAGAGCATCGGCCAAGCGCTGGAAGATCTCGGCCCAATCGCCGGGCGCGACTTGGCGGAATAGGCGCATCGTTGGATACCACGGGGAATCCTCGCGGCGGCGTAGCCATCGCCAATCGGCGGCGTGCGGGAGTGCAACCCAGACGGGGACGCCGAGTGCGCCCGCGAGATGCGCGACCGACGTGTCTGAGGTGATCACCAGATCTAAACATCGCATGACGGCGGCTGTGTCGAGAAACGCGCCGGTTCCCTCATCGAGCGGTGGGTCGAGTTCCACGATCCGTAGCTTCGGCGCTGACTCATCCTCGCCGGGCGACCCCTTTTGGAGGCTGAAGAGCCGAATGCCTTCCAGATCCGCCAGCGATGCGAAGTATCTTAATGGCATGGAACGCAGGGCGTCGTTGCGGTAATCGCGGCTTCCCTGCCAGGCGATGCCGACGCGCAGGCGTGCGGGATAGGCTGACAACCTCGATCGCCATTCTTCGACCCGGCGCGGGTCCGCCTGCAAGTAGGGGATGGTCGAGGGGATGGATTCCACGCCCGTGCCGAGGATGCCGGGGAGACTCAGAAGGCGGACGTGGAGGTCGAACGGCGGTGGCGGCTCTCCGCGGGCAACCACTCGCGCCACGCCGGCAAGCGACGGCTCAAGCAGCTCACGCAACCGGGGCTGACATTCGACCACTACGTGCGCGCCGCGCTCGCTGAGGAGCGGCACATAACGAATGAATTGAAGCGTGTCGCCGAGGCCCTGCTCGCAGGTGACGAGCAGGGTCAAGCCGTCGAGCGATTGGCCGGCCCAGTCGGGCTGTGGAAAGGGCCGCTGCTGTTTGGCGTCCTGGGGGAGTCGTTTGCGCCATTCGTATTCGACCCAGCCGCGGCGCCATTGGCCATCGGCCAGCAACGAGAGGGCGTAGTTCCAGTGCGCGTCGACCGAATCGAGGGCGAGTTCGACGGCCTTGCGGTGGGACACCAGCGCTTCATCGATCCGCGCGCTGTCGAACAGGGCGTTGCCGAGGCTGCAATGTCCTTCGGAGGAAGCCGGTTGGAGTTCAACGTAACGTCGGAACGGCGCGATGGCTTCCGCCGGCCGGTGCAGGTCGCGCAGGGCCTCTCCCAATCCTCTCCAGGCGTCGGCGGAACGAGGATGAGCTTTCACCAGCGCGGCAAAGATTGGCTCGGCCTCGACAGGTCTCCGCATCTTTAGCAGCAGCAACCCCAGTTGCGTTTGGGTGGCCGCGTGTTCGGGTCGCAGCTCCACGGCTCGGCGCAGCGCGGCTTCGGCGTCGGCGAGGCGTCCGAGCGCGCGAAGCGCCAGCCCGCGGTTGAGATGCGCGTCGGCGTAATCCGGCTGGAGGGCCAGCGCGGCATCCAGTTCCAGCAAAGCCTCTTCAGAACAACCGGTTTGTCCTAGAAGGCTGCCGAGGTTGTTGCGGTAGTCGGCGACCTGCGGCGCGGCGTTCGCGGCCCGCCTCAACAATTCGATCGCTTCGGTCGTGCGGTCCTGTGCGCGGCGCAGCAATCCGAGGAGATGGAGGGCGTCGGCCCGCTGCGACGACGCGGCAAGAACCTCCCGGAGAAGCCGCTCGGCCTCATCGAACCGTCGAGCGCGAATGGCGCGCGACGCCCGTTCGCATCGGGAATCAGGTATTGGCGCTGACACGTTCATTGCACTCATGTTCATGCCGAAGCGGGTTGCGGCTTTGGCACATTGGCGCGACCGCACTCGGGGCACCGGCCGGGCGTTGCGCGCAGGTCGTAACCGCAGTGGAGGCACTGGCCTTTGCGCACTCGATTCGCTCGTCGGCGTTCCCGCTGGATGGAGCGAACGGAAATCGCAATGAAAGAGAGCGGAAAGAGCAGTAGCGACCAGTCTGGCGCGCGCAAAACGATTTGCTGGCGCCCTGGCCCGCTCAGATCGACGACGCCGCTGAAAAATTCGACGCCGGCAAAACTAAGATGCGTGAAAAGCACGTCGTCACTGCTCGTGAAAAATGATTCTCGCCCTGGCTTAAATCGCCAATTGCGATATCGGACGAAAAAGGGCGCCTCGTAAGGCGGGCGCCGCAACAACCTGTGCCAGTACCAAAAAGTTGTATGGCCCTGCGCGTGAATGACCCAACATATTGGTTCACCTTGGTTGATATCGCCGCAGGTTATCGAGTCGGCAATCTGCTGACCGCGCGGCCAAAGGACCAGCATTCCGATGAGGCAGGCCGCAGCTAGCGTTAGGGCCAACCACGAGACGATGCGCTTAAGTCTGCGCATAGTTTTCGCTGTGATGGAGATAAAGAGCACTGGAGCCGGCGCGCCGGCTCCAGTGCTCACGACGGTCGGCGTTTTGTACAATCAGAAGCCGTCCTTGACGTGAATCTGGAAAGTCTTCGTCTGGGCACCGTCGAGTTCCGCCTTCATGCTGACGTCGCCACCCTTTTTGTCAGACGACGTACCCGCCTTAGGCGTGACGTCGAACTTCCAAAGCCCATCGTCGTCGGAGGTAACGGTAAACTCGTAATTTCCTTGCGAGTCCGCTGTTTGGCCCGGTATGGCAGTTATGATGCCGGCGTCCATAGCAGCATGGGTGATCTTGATTGTGACGGACACGCCGCCTTTCCCACGCCGGTCCGCGGTCATGTCCGTAACGAACCCTCGAACCTGGCCGGTATCTTCGCCGACCCTGATGTTGTCGTCGTTGTGGACGATGTTGTACTTGTACTTCACCTCAGCCGTCGTCGATGCGGCGTAGGTTCCGTCCTCGTCGGTGGCGGTGCCGGAGATGTTGTATTGGCCGGGGGTGGCGTAGGTGTGGGCAACGGTGGCGGGGCTGCCGTCGATCTGCTCTACGGCGGACCCGTCGCCCCAATCGATGGTCCAGGCGCTGATGGTGTCGTCGCCGGGGTCGCTATGGGCGAGGGAAAAGACGGCTTCCTCTCCCATGGTGATGGAACCGGGGTCGGCTGCGTCGATGGAGAGGGTGGGGTCGACGTTGTTGACGGTCACGGAGTCGCCGGAGGAGCCGTCGGTGTTGATCAGGGTGCCGGAATAATACCCCTCGCCGGAAGCGTGAACGGTGATGTCGAAAGAGTTGGGACCATCGGCGTAGACGTGGGTGGCGTCGGTCGTGTCGGCGTCGAAGGTTTCGGCAGATCCGTCGCCCCAATCAACCGTAAACCCGGTGACGTGTTCGTCGACCAGGCTGCCGTCGGGCGTGGCGGAGAAGCCGATATGGTAAGCAGAACCCTCGTCCACGGACCCGCCGCCGCTGCTGACGTTGACGGTGAGGTTCAGGAAAAGGCGGGGCTCCATTGCTTCAACGACTGCTCTTGCCGCGGCGGCAATTTTGGCCCCCCCCTTTGCTTGCGCGCAGACATCCATGAGAACAGCGACATAGACCCTCCTCTAGAAATGAGACATCTTGCCTCGATCGCAGGCATCCCGTGGGATCGAGGGAGCCGCGTGGTGGGTAGTTTCCCGTTGCCGGACCGATTCACGATCGAGTCCGCCGCGCCGCGCTGAGGGAAGACCGTAGCGAATGGGCGCGCTGGGAGTCAATCAAAAAATGGTTTTCTGCGAACCTCGGCATCCAATGCGGCGCTGCGATCGGCTTCATAACGGCCGTCCCGGTGCAGGATAGCTTTTGTTGGGTCGTCGCGGACGAGAGCCGAGTCGATGTTGTGGGTTTTGTCGAGGGCAAACTCGCGGCTAAGGATGTTGTCGAAAGTGCCGATGGTGTGGTGTCGCGTTGATATTCGATGCTTCGGAGTACCTAAGCCCGCTTCTCATCGGTCGAGGGTGCGGCGCAGCCGCATGAGGACTCAGCATGACAGCGCTTCCCTACTAAACCGCCACAAAGAAGCGTTACACCCGATTCACCAGACGAGGCAGCTCATGCATGACTAAAACGGCCTCTGATCCTCTTCGACCGGCGCCACCGTCGGCTCCCTGCCCCCGAGCGACTGAAGGATTTGCGGCCCATACATCTTGATCTTGTGCGGCCCCATCCCCTTGATCTGCTCCAGCGCGTCAAGACTCGCCGGGGCATGATGCGCGATCAGCTTCAACGTGCTGTCGTGGCAGATGCAGTACGGCGGCAGTTGCTTCTCCCGCGCCAGTTGAAGCCGCAGATGACGGAGGCGCTCAAACCGGTCGGCCGCGTCGCCAGCGAGTGGCCCGCCCGTCGCCTCCTGATCCATGCTGACGACGCGGTAGCTTCGCGAGCGCTCGCCCATCTGGGCCCGGCGCGGAAGCAGATCCGCGAGGCTGCCCGGCGGCGGCTGTTCCCCCTTCATCACCGCGACGCCGGCGGCGGTGATCTCGACCACGGGGCGAGACTTCACGCCGTCCGGATCCTTCTGCCGGGCCAGGCCGGCTTCCATCACGCGATGCAGCATCGCGATGATCCGCTTGGTCGAGTGCGCCTTGAGCAATCCATGAACCGTCAGTTGATCGAAGCCCCAGCGTTGGGTCTTGTCGTTGTCCGCCCCGGAAAGGACCTCCGCGACGACGCCGACGCCGAACTTGCCGCGCAGCCGGGCGATCGCCGAGAGCAACTGGCGGACGAGCGTCACCGCGTCGTCGGAGAAGGCCACGCGCGGCTCCGCCTCATCGGCCGGCTGCGGGCCCTTCCCCCGGCGGCACACGTCGCAGTGGCAGTCGATCACGTCCGATTCATCGCCGAAATAATCCAGGATCTGCTGCCGCCGGCACCGATGCGTCTGCGCGTAGCGGATCATCAGGTCGAGCTTCGTGCGCGCGTGCTCCTGCCGCTCGGCGATGATGCCGGGGTCTCCACCGCGGTGGTCCTCACCGATCTTGTCGATGAAGAACTCCTGCGTATAGCGGTCCTGATAGCTGAACAGGATTGTGCAGCGCGCCGGCCGGCCGTCGCGCCCCGCGCGGCCCGCCTCCTGGTAATAAGCCTCGAGCGTGCCCGGCAGGTTGTAATGGACGACGAAGCGAATGTCCGGCTTGTTGATCCCCATCCCGAAGGCATTCGTCGCCACCGCGATCGCGCGCGGCGTCTGCATGAATCGCTCCTGATTCGCCGTACGCGCAGCCGCGTCCATCCCCCCGTGATACGCGAACACCGGCCGGTCCTTCAGGTTCTCCGACAGGAGCGCCGTCACCGCGTCGACGTTTTTCCTCGTCGCGCAGTACACGATCCCCGTGCTCGTATCGGCCCGCAGGAACTTCACCAGCTCCTCGTCCTTCTCTCGCACCTTGGCGATCGTTCGCGATTCGTAGCGCAGGTTCGGCCGATCGAAGCCGGTGATATACAACCGCGGCTCGGCCATCATCAGTTGATGAATGATGTCCGTCCGGACGTCGTCGGTGGCGGTGGCCGTCAGCGCGATCGTCGGCGGGGTACCCAGAAACTTGCGCACCTCGCCCAGCCGCGAATACTCCGGCCGGAAATCGTGCCCCCATTGGCTCACGCAGTGGGCCTCGTCGATCACGAATAGCTTGACCTGCAAACGCTGGAGCAGCAGGTTGAAGTTCTGGTTAAAGAGCCGTTCGGGCGCGACGTAGAGCAGCCCATTGAACCCTTGCTCCAACTCGGTCATCACCTGCCGCTGCAATGAGGCGCTCAGCGAGCTGTTGAGCAGAGCCGAGGGAATCCCCTCATCCCGCAGTTGCTGAACCTGATCCTCCATCAACGAGATGAGCGGCGACACGACAATCGTCAGTCCCCCCTGAACGACCGCCGGCAACTGATAACAGAGGCTTTTGCCCGCCCCCGTCGGCATCACGCACAGGACGTCGCGGCCGGCGAGGACGTCTTCGATCACCTCGCGCTGCGCCAGACGGAACTCGTCGAGACCAAAGTGATTCTGCAACTGCTCGCGAAGGTCCGACATCGGCGGGGATTATAGCGACTGACCGCGTCGGCGACGAAAACGATGGTATGGGATAAGTTGGGTGGCGGGTCATTTCTAGAAAACCTAACAAACTGCAAACTTTCTTCTTGACCCCATCCCCATGATCCCCTAAAATACACCCGTGTCCTTACTCATTCCATCTTTCATGCGCGCACGGAATCCCATGCAATTTGCACAACGAAGGACCCCCAGCCCGCCATTCCCTACCCCCAAAAAACCGGAAAGACGAAAAGACGAACCTGGTAACCCGCACAAACCGAAAAACGCTTTCCCCATCTTACCAAAGCAGGAGAATCTCTCATGACCGATGTCGCGTTACCGGGAACTGATGCGATCGGGTATTCGCCCCCGCCGGCGCCCTGCGGACTGCGCCTATGGCCGGCCGTGGCGATCGTCACCACAGTCTGGCTGCTCGCAAAGCTGCCGGGCTGGCTGGCCCCCGGAACATTTTTTCAGTTCTTCGGACTTTTCTATGCACCGATGCTCGGCGCAATCGCCATCCTGATCTGGTGGATGTCCGCAAGCCGCGCGGCGTGGCACGATCGTTTTATCGTCCTCGGCGCCTTTATCGTCGCCGGCGCGGCCACAGCGCTTCTCAGTCACCCGACCGTCTACATCGCGCTCAATGTGATCGCGCTCCCCATCGTCATCACGGCATGGGTCGCATGGCTCGTGATTACTCCCACCCTCGCTTGGCCCAGGCGGCGGACAGGCCTGATCGTCGTCATCGCCCTGGCATGGGGCGCCTTCACCCTTCTGCGGCTCGAGGGGTTAAGCGGTGACTTGTCGGCCGACCTGGTTTTTAGATGGAGCGGAACGGCCGAGCAGCGGTTCCTCGCGGGTAAAGTTGCACCGAAGCTCGCCGCGACAACGACCGCCACCACCCTCACTCTATCCACCAACGATTGGCCCGCCTTCCGAGGCCCCCACCGCGACGGCCGCGTCACCGGCGAACGCGTCCGCACCAACTGGGCCGAGCGCCCGCCCAGGCAGGTCTGGCGTCATCTGATCGGACCCGGCTGGGGATCGTTCGCCGTCGTCGGCGATCGACTATTCACCCAGGAGCAGCGCGGCGAATTTGAGACGGTCGTCTGCTACAGCGCCGCCACCGGCGACGAGCTTTGGACACACCAGGACAACGTCCGCTTCGTCGAAACCATCTCCGGCGCAGGCCCGCGGGCCACACCGACTTTCGATAACGGCCGACTCTACGCGCTGGGTGCTAAGGGTCGGTTGAACTGCGTGAACCCTGTCACCGGCGCCGTCATCTGGTCGCGCGACGCCGCCGCCGAATCGGGCGCTAAGCTCCCGGCCTGGGGCTTCTCCGCCTCGCCGCTCGTGGTCGATGGACTCGTCACTGTGATCACCGGCGGCCCTGACAAAGCCGTCGTCGCCTACAACGCCGTCACCGGCGACCACGCGTGGTCGGCCGGCAATGGCTTCAGCTACGCATCCACCCACTTCGCGCGCCTGGACGGCGTCGACCAACTCCTCCTCGTCACCGCCAACGGCGCCGCCGGCCTCGACCCCACCCACGGCAACATCCTCTGGCAACACCAATGGCCCCTGCCCAGCAACGCCAACAGAGTGACTCAGCCAACAATCGTCACCGATCACGACTTTCTGGTCGGAGGTTATTTCGGCTCAGGCACCCGCCGCATCAGCGTCACCCGCAACGGCGACGTGTGGCACGACAAGGAGGTCTGGACGTCCGGCCAAATCAAGCCCTACTACAACGACATGGTGGTTCACGACGGACACGCGTACGGCTTCGACGGCAACGTCTTCACCTGCATCGCCCTCGACACCGGCCAGCGCCGCTGGCGCGCCAGCGGCTACGGCAACGGCCAGGTGCTTCTGCTGGCCGATCAGCCCATGCTGCTGATCCTTTCGGAGAAGGGCGAGGTGGCGCTCGTGCAACCCGCGCCCGACGCGCGGCACGAAGTCGCGCGCATGCAGGCGATTCAGGGGAAAACCTGGAATCACCCGGTCGTTTCCCGCGGCAGGCTCTACGTCCGCAATGGTGAAGAGGCCGCATGTTATGAAGTGGCGGAATAAGCGGTAGTTGGAGGCGATCCCTAGTGCGATGTTCCCAGGGCTACCGCTGACTCGGCATCCAATTCCACCTTGGCTACCCTGCAACCGGCCGCCACAACCTGCGAGACGGCTGAACGAATCGCTTCCTCCAGTGAGGACGCTTCACGGTCGAAGTGGACCCATGCCATGCCGTTGCAACCCGCCGGTGTCCCATCGCTACAGCCAGCAGCAAACAGTGCATCCGCCAGCACGTCCGTGATCTCCGTTGCATCCTTCAACACCACGTCGAATCCGTAAGTCTTCATGCATTTACTCCTTCACGCGAGGTCATCGAAGTCAGTGCGGGCAAGCATCGACGCGGCGCCGAATGTAAGCGGCGTGGTGTTCGGGTACCCGCGGCGTACTGTATACCGAGATTATACAGCCTCCCCGTGCCTGAGCGGGACAAAATAACCGGCCCCAGGTATGAGCGCGCGGCCCTGCTTTGATCAGGCGCCATCCTCGAGAAAGCGCACTGTCCACCGTCTCGCGAATATGCTTGTTTGGATGGTCGTTCATGCCCCCGCCTTCACCCGCTTCGGCTTCGCTTCCCTCGGGTTCAGCGCCCGGTCGAGGTTGCGCATCGCCTGTTTGAGCCGGTGCTCGTTTTCCACGAGCGCGATGCGCACGTACTCCTCGCCGTTCTCGCCAAAGGCGCGCCCCGGCGCCAGCGCCACCTCCGCCTCGCTCATCATGCGCAGGCAGAAGTCGATGGTCCCTTCGCCCTTCTTGAAATGATTCGCGTTGATCCGCGCCCAGACAAACATGCTCGCCCGCGGCCTCTCATACGTCCAGCCGAGCTTATCGAGCCCGGCGCACACGACGTCGCGGCGCTGCTCGTAGATCTTCGCCTGCGCGCCGGGAGTATCACCGTGCTCGCGCATCGCGATGATGCTGGCGATCTGAATCGGCGCGAACATGCCGTAGTCGTAGTAGCCTTTGATCGTGGCCAGGGCCTTGATCATCTCGGCATTACCGGCGCAGAACCCGCAGCGCCAGCCGGCCATGTTGTAGCTCTTGGACATCGTCGTGAACTCGACGCCCAGCTCTTTAGCCCCGTCGGCCGCGAGGAAACTGGGCGCCTTGTACCCGTCGAAGCAGATTTCTCCGTATGCAAAATCGCTGATCATCATCGCGCCATGCCGCCGGCACATCGCGATGGCCCGGTCCCAAAACTGAGGGTCGATCGTCATGGCCGATGGGTTGTGCGGGTAGTTTAGGATCAGCAGCTTGGGCTTAGGGTATAGGCCATCGAGCGCCGCCTCGATGCGATCGAGGAATGCCTGATCGTTGCCCAGCGGCACGCGGATGACGTTGGCGCCCGCCATCGCGGGCGCGTAGATGTGAATCGGAAACGCCGGATCGCCGACGACGATCGTGTCGCCGGGTCCCAGCAGCGCGAGGCACAGGTGCGAGAAGCCTTCCTTCGAGCCGATCGTGGCGATGACTTCCGTCTCCGGATCCAAGTCCACGCCGTACTTTTTCTTGTACTTCTTAGCGACCTCTTTGCGCAAGCCGGCGATTCCGTTGCTGACGGAGTAGCGATGGTTGCGCGGGTCGAGCGCCGCTTCCTGGAGCTTGGCCACGACGTCCGGGGGCGTCGGATCGGTCGGGTTGCCCATGCCCAGGTCGATGATGTCGACGCCGTTCACGCGCATGTCGTACTTCATCTTGTTGATGCGGCCGAACAGGTACGGCGGCAACCGGCTGATGCGCGAGCCGACTTCGATCTTGAATGAATTGTCGCTGTGATTGCTCATGACTTACGTCGCTTTCAGGTTTTTCTAAGACGGTCCACGAAGGAACGTGAAATGCGGATTGGAATGAGGAAGGACGCGCGCTCGTTGGTGCCGCTGCGCGGGCGATGGGCCCGCGCCAGCCTAACGAGCGGGCATGGTAGCGGGCGGCCGTTGTCGCGCCTCCGTGCCTGCGGGCGCGGTAGCCGGGGCGGTGGCGGGAGCGGTCCGGGTCGTGGGATTGAGCCGATTCAAAAGCTCCTGCCGCCGCGCTTCGGCCGCGTCGCGCGATTGCGCCTTCTGCTCGTTGAGGCGGTCCTGGAACTGCCTGGCCAGCACCGGGTCCTTGATCTCCATCACGTTCGGCTGCAGCGCTTCCTGATTGATCTGCGCTCGCAGCGCCTTCATCGTCTCCTGCAGCAGCTTCTCGTTCAGCACCTTGCGCATGCTCTCCTTCGTAGCATCATCGAGCTTGGCGATGCGCGGCGCGATGTGCTCATCCACCTTGATCACGTGAAATGCCCCCTCGGTCGAGATCGGGTCGGAGACTTCGCCGTCCTTCAGGCTGAAGGCCTGCTCCTTGATCGCCTCGCTGATGCCGGTGCTGTTGCGGCTGATGGCCGGCCATTGCCCGCCCAGGTCGCGCGTGCGAACGTCGTTGCTGAATTGCTTGGCCAACTGCCCGAAATCAGCGCCCGCCGCCGCACGGCGCTTCACGTTCAGGGCCTCGGCCATGTTGGTCACCTGCACGTCGCGGATTTTTACCGTCGCGCCATACATCACGTCGAACGCCTGCTTGATGTTTTCGTCGCCGATCTTCCCCACGCACAGCGGCTCGGCGATCTTCCGAAGATACGCGTTCATCTTCACGACCACGTCGAACTGCGCCCGGGTTACGCCCTGCTGCTTGAGCAACTGCTCCAGCAACTGCGGGTAATCCGCGGGCTCCGCCTCGGCGAAAAACCCCTTCATCATCGTGCCCCGCTCGCCCTCCACATCCCCCGGCGACATCGCGATGTGCGCCTTGGCCGCTTCCTGCTTGGCCAGTTCCAGTTGAATGATCTGGAGCAGCAGATTCAAGCCGTACGATTCGATCAGCGGTTTGACCAACTGCTCGCGCGGAACGGGCTGACCGTTGACGATGGCGATCGGCTGGTTAAACCCAGCGCTTTGCGTGGCAGGAGCGGGCCTCGTGTCGCGCGCCAGCGCGGGCGAATTTGCGCCAGATGGAGCCCGGCTCCCATTCGCGGGAAAACCGTTTTCAGTGCATCCCGCGAATAGAGCGCACGCCGCCGCCACGCTGCAAATGGCGGCACGGCCTCTCTTCCATCGGGATCGTTTGGCGCTGAACACGGGAGCCTCTGGCGTGCGTCGTGGTGTCACTCTTGTACGGCGCTCCCCAACCGACGGCCGAGGAGGAACGGGAGAGTATCAAAAGGTCCGCAAGACGTGTCAAGCGGCGGTGAATGCGGGCGCCGAGTCGCCGCCTCGTCACTTCCCATCCGGAATGTTCCACAGCGTGTAATAGGCCACGGGATGAAGCAGGGGCTTGTCCCCGCCCGCATTGCGAAGACCGTCCATGTGCAGCTCGTGAATGTGTCCGATCATCAGCCCATCGACCGTCAGCTTCACCTTCAGCCCGTGCTCGCTCACGTGGATCTGCTTGATCGTAGGCGTCGTCGCGTCCACCTCCGGGCTGCCGTAGGTCGACTGGTAAATATAGGTGTACGTCGCCAGATCGTATGACTTAACGTCAGCCGCGGTCTTCGGATTCACCGGCTGAGTGAAGGAAAGATCAAACCCATCCGCCAGCACTTTCATGTCGAGCATCTCGAAGGGCATTTTGCCCGTCCACACGAGGCGCTCCAGCGCATAGGGGCGTGGCCCCGTCGAGGCCCAGCCGCGATTCGTGCCGCCCACGAACCAGGACCCGTCGGTGGCCTGGATCATCGGCACGATTCCCGATGTAAACCCGCGCCGGAAGGGTGCGCAAAATCCCTGATAGTGCCCTTTCACCATCTCGATCCCGCACCGCGCGACATCGCTATGGCTCTGATCCGCCACGAACATCTGGTGATTGAATGGTCCGAACTTCCCGCCCGAGACATCGCAGACGATCCCGCTGGCCGACTGGCCCACCTTTTTATACGGCAGCCATACCGGCGGCGGATTGAAGGTCGGAAACTGCGGCGCTTCCACGTAGATGCGGCTCGGGCTTTTCGGCTCGGGCGGAATCGGCCCGAAATCCGGGTTCAGCTTCAGCGCGTCCTCGTACCACTTGTTTCCCGCCGTATCGCCCTGAAATGATCCGCGCGTGACGTGTTTGAACCCGTCGGTGCCATTCCAGAAACCCTGATTATCCGTGTAAAACAGCTCGCCGAGGTGATTGAACCCCAGCGCCCCCGGAGAACGAATCCCGCAGGCGTAAGGGATGCCGCGTCCATCCGGCGTGATCTGGAGGAGCCAGCCGCGGAACGGCGATTCGCTGCGCACCGAGCCGGTCAGGCACAGCGCGACGTACAGGTTCCCCTCGCGATCGAATCGCGACATCATCGGGTATTCGTGATAGTCGCCCTTGATGCCCCAGCCATCGTAAAAGGTCTCGTACGTGTCCGCGCGGCCCGAGCCGGTCGAATCCTTCAATCGCGTGATTTCACCGCGCTGCGACGCGTACACCCAACCGTCGCGCTGCGCCAATCCCATCACCTCGTGCAATCCCGTGGCCCATCGGGTGAACTTCGCGTGATCGTTGATGGGCGAAGGGCGCGTCGCCGCCTTCGTGCTCGGTTTGACGGGTTGACTGACGGGCGCGGCGGGGGGAACAAAGTATGCGTCGTCAACCAGGTAAATATCGCCGCGCCGCGTGGCGACGATGAGCCGCCCGTCGGGCATAAACTCGAACGCGCTCACCTCCAGCACGATCTCCGGCGGAATCGCGATCTGCACCGTCTGATAGAACTCATCCTCCGGCCCTGTGGGCGGCACGGGCTTCACGTCCGGCTTCGTCGATGCTGAGGTTGTCGCGGGCGCAGACGCGGCAGCTTTCTTCTTCGGCGCGGCATGAGACAATGCGGCCAGCGCAAGGCCGACACACATCACTCCAATCCAAGTCAGTCGGCGAAGAAGAATATGGTCGAACCGTCTCATCCTGGGGTACTCTCCTACCAGCCCATCTCGACCGAAAATTCCGCGCCGCCCTGCGTAAACGCCACCGGCATCACGAGCTGTTTGTTGCCATCTTTGCCTTCTCGAATTTGCGTCGATGCAGCCCCCCCACCGTTGCCCATGATCAGCCGCACCACGATCTTGTCATCGACGAGCCAGGCCGCCGCGCCTTTGGGTTCGATTTTCTTCCCCGATGCGATCAGGAAATACAGATTGCCCATCGGCGCTGAGGCGGCGAGCGTGAAGCGACGTTCCAGTTCTGCCCCGTCACCGGCCCCCTTTGGCACATCTTTCTCCTGCACCTCTACGTTTCGCAGCGTGTACCGGAAGGTCGGCCGCCCCTGCTTGTCCAGCGTGTACCCGCGAAAGCGCCCGCCGGCGTTTCGATCGAACAAGCCTGTTGAATCGGGCCACGGCGCACCCTGACTGTCTAGAATGGCGAATGACGGCCCGGCCGGCAGGTTCACGACATCTTTGCCGAGCGGCGCTCGGGCCGTTCCGCCGCGCTTCTCCCAGATCCCCGCCGCATCGAAAAACTTCCCATGCCAGGCCTTGGCGAGCCG
The DNA here is from genome assembly GCA_038221115.1 of Tepidisphaerales bacterium. Lineage (GTDB taxonomy): Bacteria > Planctomycetota > Phycisphaerae > Tepidisphaerales > Tepidisphaeraceae > JANXVV01. The sequence goes on along the minus strand of JBBRIN010000013.1, from coordinate 2,822 downwards.
CACCGTGTTCGCGTCAAACACCCAGTGAACGGATTCGGGGTTGCCGACGAGGATGGCGCGCGGCCCCACGTCGGTGACGAATGCGCGGAGTACGACCACCTCGTCCGTCGGCACGATCTCATCGTTATCGTCGAGCCGTAAACCTGGCGGCAGAGTCATCTCCTTGCCCTGCTGCGCATACGACCAGATGGCGCTGGCCTGGGGCTCGAACGCCCCGCCGAGGATTTCCTTGATGCCGGATTCGCCCTCGTTCCAGAACGCCGGCATGCGCGTACCGGGGTTGACATCGTTCGGATTGGCCAGAAGCCGCCGAAACCATTGCGGCCGAAGGCGGTCGCGCGCCGTCGCCAGATCCGGCGAGGGTACCCCGAGCGATTTCGCCCCCCGCACGCCATGGCAGTTGACGCAGCCCAGGCCGCGCACTCCCACAAGCTTGCGCCCGTCCTTCTCAGAAGCCGGTTGCAGAGCAGGGCTGCCGGCGGGTTCAGCGGCAAGGTCTGCCGTCACGATCGCCTCGGGAAGATCGGCCAGCTTGTCCTGCTTGAACACCGGCATGCGCGCGAGCAAGTACGGCCGCACGCGCAACTCACCGCCAAAGATGATGCGCGCCAGCGCATCCGGCAAAAGCTTGGCGCCCACGCCGGTCAGCCGCGGCGGAATGCGACCTTCGTCGCCGAGGTCGACGTTCGGCATCGATTTGAACAGCTCATTACGATCCGCCGGGATACCGCCAATGTTGTCGCGCTGGTGGCACGCGAGGCATCCGACCGCCGCCATCTCATGCATCGCCTTCGCTGCCGGCGTCATCGGTGCATTGAGTGACGCCACATTCTTCAGCGTCTCTGCAATCGCCGCCCGCTGATCGGCCGACAGGTCATACTTCGGCACTCCCTTCACAATCTGCTCGCCCAGGCACCCCTGAGGATTATCCACCTTCAGCTCAGCCAGCGGCTTGGCTTTCTTGAGCGACGGCCGATTCGGCAACGCGTGACACGAGGCGCAGCCCAGCATCGAAAACATCTGCCCTCCCATCATTGCCTTCTGCGGCTCGACGACAAAACTTTCGCCGTCCAGCGGGGCCATCGCCTTGCCCGGATCGATTGCCAGCACATCCGTCGGGATCGGTTGGTGCGCTATGTCCGGGCCTTCCCAAAACACTTCCAGACCAAGCCCGCCGCCGTTTTGAAAGTAAGTGACGCCGATCGGGTGCATCCCGGCCTTCAGCTCGATTGGCTCACTCAACATTTCCTTGTCCACAGGATGGCTGCCGTCATGGGCCACAATCACCTTGTGGTCGATGAGCAAAAATGACCCGTCGTCACTCTTCAGGCCAAACGTGTACGTGCCGTCGCGCGGTATCCAGATCGACCCGCCAAAGCGGATGCCGAAGTGGTTCTTCTCCTTGCGCCCGGGAATGTCCACGGTGAAGGTCTTGATCTTTCCCGTGGATTTCGCCGTCAGCCCGGCGGCAAACGAGTCCGGCTTTGCGGTGATAAAGTCGTCCTCAAAGCATTCATAGCGCACGCCGGTGCCGGCCAGCGGCCGCGTCGTCGCGCCCGCGACGCCGAACTGATCGCGCAGCAGATAGGTGGCGATCGCCCGCGCCTCGACGATGTTCAGCGCCATCGACGGCATGCGCCCCGAGGGCCGCGCGTGGTACGGGTTGAGCAGGAACTCGGTCAGCGCCGCCTGCGTCGTCTTCTGGGCGAGGTTGCCCAATGGCACCACAGGCGACTTGAGCTTTTCCGACTCCTTCTCCGGGGCGTGACACGCGATGCACCCCACGCTGTGATACAGCGCCCGTCCGCTCTCCACGATGGCCGGCGTACCCGCGCCGATCGGATCGGCGATCGGACCACCCTGCGACACGAGAAAATGCACCAGGAATTCCACCGCCCCCTTCTTTGGCTCCGGCGCCGAGGCGTGGAACAGATCGGGCATCGTCGTCCCAGGTTTTGCCGCGTGCGGATTGCTTAAAAGCGCCCGAAAATATTGCGGCGTCGCCCGAGCCCCAACCGCGCTCAAATCGGGCGCGCCCTTCGCTGAAATCCGCGAGCCCGCGGCAGCCGCATGACACGAAACGCAATTCAGCTCACCGAGCAACAGTTCCGCCTGGAGCGCAGCATCCACCTTCCCCGACCCCCTCAGGATCGAGTACCCCGGCACCACTGGCTCAGGTTGCCCCTGCGCTGCCCAGGCCGTTACCACCGCAATCAACCAGAAAATACACCCGATTCGCTCACCGGCCCGGCTCAGCTGACGCTTCATTGCCCTGTCTCCATTCGGGCTATCTTGCCCGCAGCAACAACACCGGCACGTCGATGCTGTGCTGCACGCGGCTGGCGGTCGTGCCCAGGAAAAGATCCGCCAGAAACCGGTGCCCATGCGTGCTCATCGCCACCAGATCGCACCCCTTGCGGCGGATCCATGCCACGATCTCCGTAACTGGGTCGCCGTAAGACAGCTCTGCGTCCGCGGCAATGCCGTCGCGCTCGAATTCGCCGCGCACCCCGTTCAGATAGGCCTGGTCTTCGTCCACCTCCGGACTGACGGCGTCGGGGCCAAAGATCCGCGCGGCCCAGCCATCGGCAACGTGCAGGAGCACGATCCGGCTGCCCATCAGCTTCGCCAGCGGCTTGATGTGATCGATGATCGCCCGATCGGTCGGCGTCGCGTCCAATGTCACCAGGATGGACTTGTACATGAGCTGCTCCATGTCGTTCCCACGCCGCCGCGCAAGCCTTTGGTCTACGTTGACGACTTCGCCTAGCCGCCGTTGATGATCCGCCAGGCTTGCTTGAGCGAGTCGGGCAGGCCGTAGA
>JBBRIN010000012.1:0-17227 GCA_038221115.1 Tepidisphaerales bacterium | reverse complement strand
GCTGGTCCGTCATAATTGTTTGTCCCACAAACTTATCCACGAGGTAGGCATGTCCACGGCCGTCCGCGATTACTTCGACAACATCTATAACACCGTCAAATCGATCTCCATTGGCATGAAGATCACGCTGAAGTACTGCTTTCAGAAGACCGTGACGGTGCAGTATCCCGAACAGCGGCTGAGCTTTGCGCCTCGGTACCGCGGGATTCATGAGTTTGAGGCCGAGAAGTGCATCGCCTGTGATATGTGCGCCAAGGCCTGCCCGGTGGATTGCATCTACATCGACAAGTCGGGGCCGCGCAAGATCGATAAGAAAAAGGGGATCGTCGATGAGGGCGATCCAAAAAACGGCGCACTCCTTCGCTTCGCAATCGACTACAGCAAGTGCCTTTTCTGCGCCCTGTGTACGGAGCCATGCCCGACCGAATGTATCCACATGGGGAAGCTGCACGATCTGAGCAGCTACACGCGCGAGGATGTCGTCGTGGAGTTTGCCGAGCTGGACAAGCAGAAGCTGCGGACGCCGATCCCGCTGTGGATGGAAAGAAACGCCGAACGGATCCCCTGGGTGAAGGAAGAATACGATCGCGTGAAAGCAGGAAAGCTGGCGACGACGGCGGGGGATATTCCGGTAGTGAAGTAAGAGAATTGGAACCGCGGATGAACGCGGATCGATTTCTTATCTGAGTTCATTTGCGGCTAGGGCACTCGTTCGAGTTGATACCAGAGGGTATTGCCTTTCGAGAGGTTCAGGGTGTGGCCGCGCTCGCCGGCGGAGGTGGGGATGGGCGTGGATGCGGATCCGTCGGGGTTGAGCGGTGTGACTTTCCAATTTGAGGTTTTGGGCAGTGTGAGCATTCCTCGGACTGGCTCAATCTGGGTAGGGGAGTTGCCCCATTGATTGGAAAGGGTGCGGCGATCCTTGTCCCATTGCGCGCCCGTGTTCTGGGCGCGCGCGACGGCTGCGAGCAAAAGCCGGTCGGCGGTGGCGAGCGTTTTCGTCGGGTCGGCGGGGACGAGCAGGAAACTGGCGAACGGCGTGTCCATGGCGCTGAGCTGGCAGGGGCCGAGGTCGACGGGGATGGGAGCCGCGAAGAAGCCAATGACCGCCGCGAAATGAGAATCGTTGATGGTCATGATGCTGGTGCCGGGGGTGTCGCCCTGCCATTGAAGCGGGTGATCCGTGCGGGAGTGGGCATCCGCGGGCGTGGCGGGAAAGTTCGGGTCGAAGGAGAGGTATAGCCTTTTCATGCCGGCTTCCTGCCAGCGAAGCGTCAGGCTGTCGCGGACGAACGGCCAGAGCTGATAGTAGTACTGTGACGCGGTTTCAAGAATCGATTCCCTCGTGGGGCGCAGCGTGAGGGGCGGGAAGGGTTGGACTTGCCCGCCGAGAAAGATGCGCGCCGCCAGCGGCATGAAGGGCATCTTGAGTGGGTTCCCTTCGATGTCGAAAAAACTGGCGGTTTTTCCCTTGTCGTACTGGTCGTTGTGGGAGTAGGCGAAGAGGAACACGCCGTCCCAATCCTGCAACGCCGCGTATGCCGCGAGCGCCGGGATACACTCGGCCTGCCACTCGTTGGGCGCTGCGTGGTTGTACTCCGTCACCGTGAACGGCTTGCCGGCGACGCGCGTGGCCGCCAGCGCCCACAACGGAGATCGGTCCGGGTGGTCGACCATCGGCTCGTTCTTAATGAGCCAATCCTTTGGATCCCACGGGCGGTGCGGGAACGAGGGATGATCCCAATACGCGTGGGCATCGACGAAATCCATTTTCGATTGGGAAAGAGTTCCGAGCGGGCCAAGGCCGATGGTGCCGGTGATCGGGCACTTCACGCCGAGTTCTGATTTGAGAAAGTCGCGCTGAGCGACAAAGTACGCCTCGTCGGTTTGCTGAAGAAAATCAAACCAGTCGATCGTGCGGGCTTGCGTGTCGGACGGGCCAGGCGCGTGTGAGGCAATGTTCGCTTTGGCCGGGTCTTCATCCTCGCGAAGGCCAAGCCGGATGTGGGGGGGCAGGCTCACCTCGCCCGCCGCCCAGGCTTTCTTCAGATCGTCCCGAGTTGCGTATTTCTTCGCGAGCCAGTCATTCCAGCGTTGCTTGAGCATTCCGGCGTACGGCTCGGGCAGCCGTGCGATCGCTGCCTCGCCGCCCCACATGAACAGGGTGTCCTCGTTGTTGATCTCGACGATCGCAACCGCCGGCTCGTCGGCGTAGCGCGACTTGGTGTACGCGTTGACGTGCGTGAGCAGGTCGCGCGCGTACTGCTGGTTCGCCTTGATGAGATCGGGGTGAAAGATATCGATGATCTTGTCGTCGTTCTCAGGGAACTTGTCGGCGTTGGGCCATTGGTGGGCTTTGCTCCAGGTGCGCGATACATGGAGGTTCAGGTCGACGTAGACGCCTTCCCTTTTGAGCGCGGCAACCAGGTAATCGAGGCGGTCGAGCGCTTCGGCGGAAAGCGTTTCGCCGGTCTTGTCGGTGAAGATGCCGGCCGGAAAGGGCTGAGCGTCCATGTGATGGAGGCGTACCGCATTGATCCCGTGACGCGCCAGGCGCAGGGCAACGGCGTCGGCCCGATCGTGCGTGGGGAAGCAGGCGCTAAACGCGAAATTCACTCCCCACAGGCGGAGGCGTTTATCGCCGGTGTAGAAATGCGCGTCGCGGGTCACGACGTGGCCGAGTTTTCCCGCCGGTTTATCGAGCAGAAAGTCGGCGGCGAGCACGCCGGGGGCGTTCGGCAGCCACGCGGTGGGCCAGTCGATCCACTCTTTGGGTGCAGGCGGATAAGCAGGGTCAAGCGCGGGCGCCATCTGGGTGAGGAGGCAGGCAATCAGGACGATCAATCGGGTAGCCATGTTTCCTCTGGGTGATTGCCCAGAGCATCGCGCGGAGGGAGGGTGCATGCAAGGGGCTGATAATGATGGGCCGGATACGCGCCCAGATGGCAGGGCCGGATTAAGTCGGCAGGGTGGCAAAAACGGGCAAGGTGGTGCTAAAGGCGCCAAAGGTTCGAGTCGAAGTAAGTGGTGCAGCCTGACGTGAGCGTGCCTCGGTATCGAGGTACAACGGGTCAGGCGGGACCGGCCGCCGGGTGGTGGTGCGGGTCTCTGACGCACGGTGCGTCGGCAACTCGTAGAGGTTGTGCCGGTCTCGGCGGCCCCGGATGGGCTGGGTGCCGCGAGAGTCGGGGTTGAAGGAGTGAGTCATGGAAGCCATGAAGAAGTTGATCGTGAAGCTGGTTCGGGACGAGCAGGGTGGCGAAGTGCTGGAATACGCGCTGATCGCCGGTCTGATCGTGGTTGCGGCGATTGCCGTCATCACGTCGGTTGGCAACAAGGTGCTTGCCCGCTGGCAGTCTTTGAACAGCTCGATGTAAGAGAAACGAGCGATGGCGCCTTTGAGCGCGCGATCGCGGCCGCGGGAACTCAGGATACAGCCGCATCGAGGGCATGCGGCGTCCTGAGTTCCCGCGACCTCCTTGTTTGTACCGGCGCATCCGCGCCCGCAAAAGGGGCACGAATGCGAGCGAACGAGGGAACCATGCGTCAAGTCATGTCCAGCCTGCGGCGGTTGATCCGCGACGAGCATGGCGGCGAGGTCATCGAATACGCCCTGATCCTGGGCCTCGTGATCGTTGTGGCCATTGCTGTCATTACCTCCGTCGGTACCAAGGTGCTGGCGCGGTGGCGATCGGTGAACTCGTCCATGTAAGAAGGTGCCGGTTCATCTTAAAAGCCGGGCTTGTCCGGCCGATGCGAAGTTTATGCCGCCGCACGCTTCGATCCTGTTGAAGTACGTACCGCTGGTCACACTGCTGCTCTGGGCGGCCGTGGGCGACTGGCGGTCGCGTCGCATTCCCAATCGGCTGACCCTCCCCCTGGCGCTCGCGGGGATCGTGCAAAGCTTTTTCATGGTGCATACGACCTCGCCCGGACAGGCGATGTCGGGCATCGCCGTCGGCTTCGGGCTGACGGTCGTCCTGTTCCTGATGGGCGCGTTGGGCGGTGGCGACGTCAAGCTGCTGGCCGGCGTGGGCGCCTGGCTCGGGCCTTGGCGCGTACTGGCGGTGTTCATGCTGGCCGCCGTCATCGGCATGTTCATGGTGCTCATCCAGGCCGCGCGGCAGGGCCGGCTTCGGGTCTTGTTTCGGAACAGCGCCGCCGTGGCGATCAATCTGGTGCACGTCAGCGATCTGGGTGTGGAACACGCGCGGACGGTAGGGCAGTCGTGCCGGAGCGTCGATGAGCCGTTGCCTTATGCGGTGCCTGTGCTGGCGGCCGTCGTACTGCTACTGGCGGGCCCCTGGGTCATTTGATGCGTCGATGGTCGTCTCGGAGGGATCTGCAGATGAACGTGTGCTCGATATCGCGACCGCGTGCGAATCCGGGCGCAACCGGCATCACGCGCCGGCGGTTCGGCGGCGCGGTGCTCGAGATGATCCTGATTCTGCCGGTGCTGTTGTACCTGGCGTTTGGCACCGTCGAATTCGGCTACTACTTTTATGTACAACATACGCTGGAGGGCGCCGCCCGAGACGGCGTCCGCGCATCCATCCCCGCCGGTGCGGTTTACGCGGACATCACCGCGGCCGTGGATGCCGCGATGGCGGCGTCAAACCTGGCCAGCTCCGGCTACACGATTCAGGTCAAGGACGGGGCGGCCGTGATTCTCAACCTGGGAAGCGCCGTGCAGGGAGATACCATGACGGTGACGGTGACCTGCACGTGGGGAACGGCCGGCGCCGGTTATCGGCCTTGGGGTCTGATCGGAACGGCCAAACAGGTCATCGGGGCGGCGGTCATGAGAAAAGAGGGATAGCGGTCGGGGGACGCGAGGGGGGCAGCAAAAGCAAGCAATGTCATTCTGAGACTGAGGTACTCCGAAGAATCCGGCCCGTGCGTCGAATGAGCCAGATCCTTCGGAATACCTCAGGATGACAAACACCACCCCCTCGCGCACGGTCAATTAGGAATGGACGCCCCGCCGGGAACAAATGCCGCAGGCCATCTAAACCGGACAGGCGATCGGGTCGACAGTGATCCATAGGAATGGGTCGGCGGCCCCGAGCGCATTGCGCGGGGAGGTCGGCTCGGGGATCGTGAAGGAGATGAACGCCATGGCTTTAAACCTGAAAACCTGGGCGCCGCTTGCGGCTGCGATCGTGATGGGAACGATCGCCGCGAAAATCGGCCACGACATGCTGGGCCGCAGTGCCCCCCAGAAGACCGTTGAAGTGCGCGTGTCGCGCGTGGTCGTGGCAAAAGAGAACGTCACGCCCGGCTCGGCGTTGAAGTCGACGGATCTGATGGTGACTAATGTGCCGGAAAAGAACTCTCCTGTCGGGGCCATGGGCTCGCCGGAGGAGCTGACCGGGCGCGTGGTGACGGTGCAGATCGGCAAGGGCCAGCCGGTGTTGGAAAACATGCTGGCCCCCAAGGGAAGCGCGCAGGGATTGACGGCAATCGTGCCGGACGGCATGCGCGCGGTGACCTTGGAAATCAATGAAGTGAGCGGCGTCGCCGGCCTGCTGTCGGTCGGCTGCCGGGTCGACGTGGTTAGCACGTTGACCGGCGAGAACGGGCAGATGCTATCCCGAACGATCGTGAAAAACCTTTCCGTGATTGCCGTGGGGCGAAAATTCGTCGCCCCGGTGAAGGACGCGAAGGAAGTGATCGAAGCGCCCGAAGCGCCCGTGGCCCGTAACGTGACTCTCCTGGTGACCCCCAAGGAAGCCGAGATGGTCGACCTCGCGGCACACACGGGCAGCCCCCGGCTGGTGCTGCGCGGAAGCCGCGATACGACGATCGACCCGGCAGACAGCGGCGAGGGGATCACCCTGGCCGAGCTTCGCGGAAACAAGGGCAAAGCCGAAGGGCAAAACGCCTGGTCCAAGTTCTGGGCGAGTCTCGGAGCGGCCGCCACGCAGTTGCAGTCGCAGTCAGCCTGGGGGAAGGCGACAACCTCGGAAGTTGTGCTGAAGCCGTCCACGCAGCCGTCGGGCAAGCCGTCGCGGTCGGTGACGGTGATTCGCAATACGCGCGAAGCCAGCGTGGTGGTTGATGCACCTGCTCCGGCGGCGCGCGGGCCGTTGATGGCCAACACCGACACGGAACAGGTGACGGATACGAAGGATCAAGGCGATTGAGTGTAACGACCTCGGGAAGCGGTTGGATGTGGGGCGCGCAGGCAGAACAGAGAGTCAAACATGAGCCAGACGATGAAGCTACTGGTCGGGAATGAAATGGCGGCGGGATACCGCTGTGCGAGCCGCAGGGCAATGTCAAAGGCGTTGCGCGTGCTGGGCGCCGCGGCGGCATTCGGCGCGGGGTGTCTGTTGTGCCTGTCGGCGGCGGCTGGCGAAGGCACGTCAGCAGCGGTCGTGCCGGCGCAGTCGGCCGATCCGGGGACCCCGTTCGTCACCGAGTCCACCGTCAAGTCGAGCCAGTTGAAGATCCTGTTGAACAAGAGCGTGACGTTGGAAACGCGAACCCCATACAAGCGGGTCAGCGTGGCTCAGCCGGAAGTGGCCGACGTCAACCTGCTCGATCATAGCCGGCTCCTTGTGACCGGTAAGAAGGCCGGTGGTACTCAGATCGTTGTCTGGGACGACGGCGATCGCGCCCAGGTCATCGATGTGAGCGTCCAGGTGGACGTGCAGGGCTTGCAGGAACAAATCAAAAAACTCTTCCCCGGCGCGAAAATCGAAATCAGCTCGAACAACAGCGACGTCGTGCTGCGCGGCACCGTCCCCTCCCTCGAGGTGGAAGATCAGTTGGTGAAGATTGCCACGCCCTATGGGGCCAAGGTGCAGGATTTCACCGTGATCTCCGGCGGCCAGCAGGTGATGTTGTCGGTGCGATTTGCGGAAGTTTCACGATCCGCGACCGATGCCCTCGGTGTCAATCTCGGGGTCACCGACGGACGAAGCTTCCTCGGCAACAACGTCGGCGGCGTCAATCCCTTCGGCACCGCCGACAACGGCTCGGGCGGGCAGAAGCTCACCAGCCCCTCGCCCAGCTCGGCGGTCACCCTCTTCGGGCAGGGGATGATCGGCCAAACGACTTTCCAGACGTTCGTCGAGGCGCTTCGGCAGAATAGCCTGCTGCGCGTGCTGGCCGAGCCGAACCTCATCACCGTCAGCGGCCAGGAGGCAAGCTTTCTTGCCGGCGGGTCGATTCCGATTCCAGTCAGTCAGGGCGGATCGGGCGCGGGCGCCGCCATTAGCGTGGACTATCGCGAGTACGGCGTGAAGCTGAAGTTCGTGCCGATCGTGCTCGGTAACGGGAAGATCCGATTGAAGGTCTCGCCGGAAATCAGCGACCTGGATTATGCGAACAGCGTGACCGCGGGCGGTTTCAAAATCCCCGGCATCACCCAGCGGAAGGTGACCACGACGATTGAGCTCGCGGACGGGCAAAGCTTCGCCATCGCCGGCCTGCTCAACACCAGTGTGGCCGCCAACAAGGATGTAACGCCACTGCTCGGTGATTTGCCGATCATCGGCGCCGTCTTCCGAACCGTGCGATACAGCCGCAAAGAGACCGAAATGGTCGTGCTGGTGACCCCGCACCTGGTTGAGCCGATGAACCCGGCGGACGTGCAACGTCTGCCGGGCGAGGAGTGGCGCAGCCCGACGGAAAACGAGCTTTTCTGGGAGCAGGATCTTGGCGGGCCCAGGGGCGAGCGCCACGCACCCCCGGTGGCGACCGGCCGCAAGCCGCACGAGGCTCCCAAGTTTCACGGCGAGTTCGGTTTTGTCCCCGCTTCGGGTCCGAAGGACGACGTGATTCGGGCTCCCTATGCGAACACTCGCGATTGAGCGCCGACGATAGGGATCGTTTCGGTGGCATTCTAAGCGACGAAGTTACGAGAGAGAGACGGTGTACCCTTGGAAAACACTACGATGCTGTTGCAGTTGAATTGTGTCATCGTCGACGCCGACGCGGGATACCGCCAGGAGATGATCGAGTTCCTGAGCGGGTTCGGCGTCAGCGTGGTCGCACAGTTCGGCGACGCCGACGGGTTGCCTTCGTTGCTTGGCCGGCACAATCCCCCGCAACTTGTGATCTTGAACCTCGACCCCAATCCTTACCAGACGCTCGCGAAGGTCGGCCACCTGCCCCGGCAGTATCCGCACGTCAGCTTCTTCCTGATGAGCCAGACCGTGGAGTCCAACCTCCTGATGGAGGCGATGCAGATGGGCGTGCGCGAATTCGTGCCGTTGCCCATCAACGAAGAGAAGTTCGCCGGCGCGGTCGACCGCGTTGCAACCCAGCACGGCATGGGCAAGCGCGCCCGAGTGCTGCACTTCATCCCGACCATCGGCGGCTGCGGCTCGACCACCGTCGTTTGCAACCTTGCCGCCGCGCTGGCCAAAGGCGGCGCCAAGACCGTGCTGCTCGACATGGACCTGGTCCGGGGCGGCGTCGCCAGCTACTTCGACATTCGCCCGCGCTTCACCATCGCCGATGTGATGGAGTCCGGCGAGAAGCTCGACAAAACCCTCCTCGACAACGCGCTGGCCGTCCATGCCGGCTGCGGCTTGAGCATTCTCGCCCGCCCCGACCTCCCCGAGGACACGCAGCGCATCAAGCCCCAGGGATTCTCGCGCCTGCTCAACGTGCTGTCGCGCATCTTCGACTACGTCGTGATCGACAGTCTCATGAGCATCGATCCGCTCTATTCGACCGCGATCCAGGTGGCGGACATCAACGCCCTGGTGATGCAGCTCAACGTGCCGAGCGCCAAGAATGCCGAACGCTTCGTCGGCACCCTTCGGCGAATGGCGATCGATGCCCACAAGATCCGCGTCATCGCCAACCGGTTCATCAAAAAGGGCTGGGACATCGAGCCGGCGGAGGTGGAGCGCACGCTTGGCCTGAAGATCTCGCACTTCATCCCTAATGACTTCAAGACGGCCATCACCGCGATCAACCTCGGCGAACCGTTCGTCCTGCGATCGCCCAAGGCGGAGATCAGCCAGGCGATGATGGAGCTGGCCGGATCGCTCGATGAAAAATCAAAGCGCATAGCCGCTTAAGCTGCCGGAGCTGGTTGTGGATCCGGGGTATACGGGCAAGGAGTGACGGAACATGGGGTTGTTTTCAAAAGGAAGTTCAACTGCGGTGGCGACCCCACCGGCGCCGGCCGCCGCGAAGCCGAGGTGCGCCGCTGCGCCTGGTGCTAAGCCTGCCGCAGCGTCCGCGTCTGCGGCGGCGCCGCCTCGTCCCGCCCCAGCGGTAGAAGTGAAGGCCTATACCGCGCCTCCCGCGCCGATCGTCGTCGCGCAGGCCCCACATGCCGAACGCAACCCCTATTTCTCGCAGATGAAGGTGAGAATCCACCAGCAGTTGGTGGATCGGCTGGACGTGCAAAACCTCAAGACGCTCCCCCCGGAAGTGGTGCGGCGCGAGGTTCGCGTCCTGATCCGCGACCTCTGTCAGGAGGAGAAGGGGCTTCTCAGCAACAGCGATCAGGAACGCCTCATGGACGAGGTGATGGACGAGACGTTTGGTCTGGGGCCGCTGGAAGTGCTCCTGAAAGACCCCACCATCAGCGACATTCTCGTGAATCGCTTCGACCGGATCTATGTCGAGCGCAAAGGCCGGCTTGAGCTGAGCGAGATCGCGTTTCGCGATAACCTGCATTTGCGGCAGATCATCGACCGCATCGTCGCGCTCGTTGGCCGTCGCGTGGACGAGACGTGCCCGATGGTGGACGCCCGCTTGACCGACGGCAGCCGCGTCAACGCCATCATCCCGCCCCTGGCTTTGGAAGGCCCGGCGATGAGCATCCGACGCTTTGGCCACAAGCCGTTGCAGCTCGAGGACCTGATCCGGGCGGGCGCGTTCCCGGCTTGCGTCATGGACTTCCTCGCGGCCGCGGTGCAGTCGCGCTGCAACGTCATCATCAGCGGCGGCACCGGCTCGGGAAAAACCACGCTGCTGAACTGCTTATCCCGATACATCTCCGCCGACGAACGCGTGATCACCATCGAAGACGCCGCCGAGTTGCAGTTGCAGCAGCCGCACGTCGTGCGATTGGAGACGCGCCCGCCAAACGTCGAGGGCAAGGGCGAAGTGGCCCAACGCGATCTGGTGAAAAACTGCCTGCGTATGCGGCCCGACCGCGTGATCATCGGGGAGTGCCGATCGGGCGAGACGCTCGACATGCTCCAGGCGATGAACACGGGCCACGAGGGCTCCATGACCACGATCCACGCCAACAGCCCGCGCGATGCCATCACCCGCCTGGAGGTGATGGTGGCGATGTCCGGGTTCGATATCCCAACCAAGGGCCTGCGCTCGCAGATTGCCAGCGCCGTGCAGATCATCATTCAGGCCCAGCGCATCAGCGGTGGCAAGCGCAAGGTGACGCGCGTCAGCGAGATCACCGGCATGGAAGGCGAGCACATCACTATGCACGATCTGTTCGTTTTCGAGCAGACGGGCGTGGATGAGAAGGGTCACGCCGCCGGGCACTTCTTGTGCCCCGGCATCCGGCCGAAATGTGCCGAGCGCATTGAGTCGCGCGGCATGAAGATGCCGGGCGATTTGTTTATGAAGAGGACGATTCCGGCGAAGTAAGAAGCTCGCCCACGGTAGCGAAGCAGGACGACGGCATGGAGCAGTACACGTTCCCCATTCTGGCCTCGATCGCGGCGTCGATGTTCGCCTGGGCCATCGCGCGCCTGTTCTTCGGCGGCGACAACGGGCGCCGCGTGAGCCAGCGGCTAAGCAGCGAAGGCAAGGTCTTTCGCACCGGCAGCGACGATAAATCGATCCTTCTGCACCCCGATGAGGCGACCGGCCTCGCCAAGGCACTCTCACGGCTGACACTCCTCCAGAGGGTCAACCGCCAACTCGCCGTCGTCTTCCCAAAGATGACGATCTCGAAGTTCGTCATCATGGCCAGCATGATCGGCGTCGCCGCGATGATCCTCTGCATGGCATTCATCGATTCACTGATGGTGCCCCTCGCCGTCGGCGCGGTGGCCGCTTATACGCCGTTCATAGTCGTTGGCGCCAAGGCAAACAAGCGAAATCGCACCTTAAACGAACAGTTGCCCGAGTCCCTCGACTTTCTGTCCAGAATCCTGCGCGCGGGCCACAGCTTTAGCACCGGCCTGCAGATGATGGGCACGGAACTGCCCGACCCCCTGGCCGCTGAATTCAGGCGCTGCTACGACCAGCACAGCCTCGGTCAACCGCTCGAGGAGTGCCTGCGGGAAATGGCCGGCCGCATCGAGTCGACAGAGTTTCAGTTCTTCGTCACCGCGGTTCTCATCCAGCGGCAGACCGGCGGCGACTTGTCGTCCGTCCTCGGCAGCATCAGCGGCACGATCCGCGGGCGCATTCGACTGGCCGGCTTCGTCAAGGCCAAGACCGCCGAAGGACGATTCACCGGCTACGTGCTCGTCGCATTCCCGCTGCTGATGTTCATGATCGCCCATTCCCTCAACCCCGACTACGCCGGCAAGCTGCTGCACACGACCACCGGACAAAAGCTTCTCGGCAGCGCGATCACGCTACAGGTGATGGGACTCTTCTGCATTCGGAAATTGACTCAGGTAAAGGTTTGAACGGTCAGTTGCCAGTTGTCGGTTGAACAGTGAGCTACGGACATGCTTGACCAGGCCACCATTCTCTCAGGTTGTCTCTTCGGCGTCGTCACGATGTTGACGCTGTGGGGCATGCGTTTTTTCAACAGCGGCGAGAAGCGGATGCGCGCCCGTCTGAGCAACGCCTCCGGCCCCAGCGGCGGGTCGATGGTCGTCGCAACGCCGGGGAACCAGTTAAGGGCCCTCTTCATCAGCATCGGGCAGGCGGCCGCCAAGCCCTTCATGCCCGAGACCCGCGAGAAGCAATCCGAGCTCCGCAAAAAGCTCGCCATGGCCGGCATCTACTCTCCGGGCGCGATCCGCGTCGTCACCGGTTTCAAGCTGATCCTGCTGGTCGTCGGCGTGCTGGGCGGCTACCTGATGGGCGTCGCGCTGCACGCCATGATGATGGGCCTTTCCATCGGTGGACTGATCGGATATCTCGCCCCCGCCATGTGGCTGCGGAAACAGGTCAAAAACCAGCAGCAGGCGCTCGATTACGGCCTGCCTGACGCGCTGGATCTGATGGTCGTCTGCGTCGAAGCCGGGCTGGCGGTCGACGCCGCGATGGAGCGCGTCGGCGACGAGCTGCGAATCGTACATCCGCGCCTCAGCCGCGAGTTGGAGATCGCGTTCATGGAAACGCGCGTCGGCCTCTCGCGATCCGAATCGCTGAAAAACCTCGGCACCCGCACCGGATGCACGTCGCTGCAATCGCTGTCGTCCATGCTGATCCAGGCCGAGCGTTTCGGAACCAGCGTGGCAGGAGCCCTGAAGGTGCATGGCGAAAGTTTGCGAATCACCCGCCAGCAGCGCGCCGAAGAGATGGCGGCAAAAAGTGCCGTGAAAATGAGCTTCCCGCTCGTTCTGTTCATTTTCCCGGCGACTTTCATCGTGCTGGCCGGCCCGACCATCGTCGAATTGCTGAATAGCAGTTTGTTTAATTGAGTGACGGCGAAATTACACCGAAGGTCAATGAGAGAGGTGTCAGATGAAGATGAACGTAAAATGGATCAGTTGGTTTGGCGCCGCCGCGCTGCTCGCGCTGGGCGGTTGCCAGAACGAGAATAAGCCCAACGGCGGCTTTCGCGACGTGATGAAGGAAGCCCGCGACCGGGACAACTTCCCGCCCGAAGATGATTCGCGTCCATACCGCCGCTTCGTGATCGCCCAGGTCGCCGCCGGCGCGCGGCATGACGGCATGCTCTACGACTACCACTTCGACGGCGCTCAACTTAACTCGCTCGGCGAGCAGAAGCTGTCCATGATGCTCAAGGACAACGACCATGCCTTCCCCGTCGTCGTCTACATGAACCTGATCGAGGACGGCAACGAGAAGGCCCGCGAGAACGCCGTTGCGACCTACCTGATCGACAGCGGCCTTCAGGACCAGCAGGTGAAATTCGTCGCCGGCCCCAATCCAAACGCCCGCAGCAGCGCCGCCCAGAACCTGGGCCGGTTCAACAAGACCGAAAGCGAATCCGGCGTCGCCAGCAACCCGACCAGCCCCTACGCACCCGGCTACGGCACCGGCGGCGGCAACGCCGGCGGCGAAGGCGCTCCCCCGGCCGGCAAATGACAATTCGCGAGCTTCCGGATGGGAGAGACGCGTGGGGTTAAGGGACCGGTGCGAGGGCGCCGGTCCCTTTCTTGATTTGGAACCATTCTGTTCCCTCGTTCCAGCGAACAAGACGCTACTGCACAATCCCCTTCGTCAACCGCAGGAACACATCCTCCAGCTTCAACTGGTGCGGCGCCACGCTATGCACCTGAATGCCCGCGTTGACAAGCCGCTCGATCAGAAAATGGTGGTGTTCCGTCGGGTCCTGCAGCGTCACCATGAGCTCGTTCTGCTGAATATCAATTTGACCAACGCGCCGATCCGCTTTAAGGACGGCAATAGCGGCCGATGGATCTCCCACCACTTGCACGGAAATAACGGAGTGCGCGCGAGCGCGGGTCATCAGCTCCTCAACCGTCCCCGCGACCAGCAACTTGCCGCGCTCGATGATGCCCAGTTTGTTACAGAACTCCCCGAGTTCCGACAGGATGTGGCTCGAGATGAGAATCGTCTTGCCGAGCCGCCGCAGCTCCTTCAGCAGCTCGCGGATCTCAATCCGTGCGCGCGGATCGAGTCCGCTGGCCGGTTCATCCAGCAGTAAAATCGGCGGATCGTGCACCAGCACGCGCGCGAGGCTCAGCCGCTGTGTCATTCCGCGCGAGAGGGAGTCCACAAACGCATCCTGCTTGAACTTCAGATCCGTAAGCTCCAGCACGTCCCCGACCACCTTCTTGCGTTGCCCGCGCGGGATGCCGTAGGCGCTGGCGAAAAATTCCAGGTACTCGGATACTTTCAAATCTTCATACACGCCGATGAAGTCCGGCATATACCCGACGCTGCGGCGGACGAAATCGCCGTTGGTGCTGACGTCCTTTCCAAGAACCCGCGCCGTGCCGCTGGTTGGCTCCAAAAGGCCGGCAAGGATCTTCATCGTCGTGCTTTTGCCCGCGCCGTTGGGGCCGATGAAGCCGAAAATGTCGCCGCTCTCCAGTTGAAGCGTCAGGTTGTCCAGGGCGCAAAGCTGGCCGTATCGCTTGGTCAGGTTAGACGTGGAAATGGCCGGCGGCTTGGGCAGCGGTGGCGGCGGAGGCGCTGCGGCGACGTCGGCGATGGCTTGGGTCATGTCAAATCTCTCCTGCCTGTGCCTAACGCTTCGCGTCATCCTCGTTCGCCGGCGCGCGTTTCACGGGCACGATCGCGCGGATCACCTGCCAGTGCTTCTCAATCGGATGCTGATCGGCCAGCGTCGCGGCGGCCGGCGCCTGTTCGCTCAGCGCGTAAACCAGCGCGATCGACTCGCCTGCCGCATCGCTCGTGCTCCAACTGCCGGCAAGCAGGCCCTCAATCGCCTCGTCGCGCCGAGCGTCCAGTTGAACGGCCGCCTTCACCAGGCTGATCGGCGACTCGGCGATGATCGTTCGCTGCTGCCCATAACGCGAATTGCGCGTCGGCCCCTGTTGTTGAGACCATTCAAGGTTGTTCTCCAGCGCCAGGTCTACGGGCGCCGAAGCGCCGGGCGCAAGGTTGGTGCCTGGGGCAAGCTGGTAAACGCCAAACGACGTGCGCAGCCAAAGGTTTGACCAGACCGCACCCGACACGTTGGTGATCGTGCCGGTGAGGGTCGGCGTGGACCGCTCGACGTTGGGCCGGATTCGGGTCGCTTTCGATCGCCACGTAAGCTTGGCATCGATCACGGCCTTCGACCTCTGGTGAGATTCACCCTGAAGGAAGCGCAGGTTCCACACGTTGATGGTCATCGGAAGCGGCACGCTGCCTTTATCATCCTGATGAAATTCGATCGGCCGGCTCACGGCGCGGCCATAGGCATACGTGTCGCTGCTCAGTGGCCGCCACCAACTGGCCGGCGCAACCTCCAGGTTGTAGTCGCTGGTGCGCGGCGAATAGATGCCGACAACATCCTGCCGCGCGAAGACTTGTCCATCCGCCTGCTCGATCACCCGGAGCGTGCGCAGGTGAAGATCGCCGCTGCGGACGAACGAGCCGATCGAGATGGCGCCCAGCGTGATCAAGCCGATCCAGGCGCCGGTCGTGATCCACGTCCAGGGCTGGCGATTGAGCTTCTTCAGCACGAACCAATCGACCGGCCCGACGATAATCGCGATCGCAATCAGAACCATCGCGACATATCCAAACCCGAACGCCCCCACGCCGGGAACATCACCCAAAAGGTCCATCACCTGCCCCGCCGCCAGCGCCTGGCTCGGATTCTGGCTCTGGTTGTAGTCGCCGGACGATGATTTTTTTTCCAGGAATTCGACGTTGCTCCGGTCGTCGCCCGGGCGCGATTTTGAATCCAGAAGAATCGACCAGAATCGCTGCGATGCCGAGGAACTGTCGAAGAGCAGCCCCGATGCGTCGAACGAAATCATTGTGACGTGCCCGGCGCCGCGCCGCTGGCGGACGGCGAACGCGCCCGTGTTTTTGCCGATTCCGAGCGCCGGGAGCACGATCGCGCCCACGTTTGGCGTCAACTGTCGCGCCTTAAACGTGCGAAAGCGGTCGTTCAATCCCGCGGCCTTCAGATCCGCCGGCGGGATCTCGGCGGCGATTAAATCGCCCACCGCGCACGGCAGAAGGCTGACGAGCGGCCCCCCCGCTGGAATCGGCGTTTCGCTGAGCCACAGGAGCAGATGCCCCCCGCCGCGCACCCAATCCGCGATGGCGTTCTGTTGAGTCGGCTCCAGTTGGCTGATATCCGGTTGATTCAGGACCAGCACCTGCAACGCGGAATACCCCTCGGCCACCCGCGGCAGGCGAAACGGGCTCAGATAACCGATCGTGGGGCCGTTCGTTCCCGTCTGAAGTTCCGCAAGACACCTCGATCGACCGCTGGTGCCAATGAACGGCCCCATGTTCATGGTCTGCAGTTGCGGGTGCCTGGGTTGATCGTCCCCCGCTCGGTCGATGATCGCCTCCTCGGCCAGAATCTTGCCCGTACTCGCGTCCCGCACCCGAACGAGTGTCGGCTCCTGGCTCCAGGAGTTGATCAACGGAACCAGCAGCGCGTACGTCTGCTGCTGCGGGCTTAGAGCGATGCTCTGGCCGATGTGCATCGACGAGGAGGAGTCGTAAGGGCCGACATATTCCAGCGTCGCGTTGCGCGGCTTGGGGTGCGACACCGAAACATACAGGGGCGTCCACGCGCCCGATCGCGTGCATTCACCCCAGCCGACATCAACCGATAGGTAAGTCTCCGGCCCGGCATGCGCCCGGAACGCCACCAGCAGCAGCAGGGTCAGCAGGAATGAGCGGCCCCGACAATCCCCGGCGTGCATGCAGACCTCCGTAGGATCGGATTGTAACGGGTAGGGGGGTGGAAAGGGAGGCTGGCACTACCGCGGGATCGCATGACCCCAGTCGGCGTAGTATTCGTTGGTGCGTGACAGTTTCGGCGGCGTCTGATGGCAATTTGCCGGTACAATCGGTAGCGGTGGCTCCCTGACTCACGGAGGAGCTTATGGCAGCGCTGACGGATCGGCAAAAGGCCCGCGAACGTCTCGGCCAGGTGTTTGAATCCATCCTCGACAAAATGATCCCCGCGGACGAGGCCGTGCCGCTGGCCGGCAGCACCTTCGTCGAGTGGGAAGACCTCGGCGACCAAGTGGACCGCACGCTGGTCCCGGTCTTTCTGGAAGAGCGGGCGGCGTTGGAAGCCGCCGCTCATGCCGACTGTGGGGGCCGCTGTCCGTATTGTCAGTCCGATCGGGTCTACCTGATCAAGCGGGCGGGGAAGGACGGCAAGCAGGTGCAGCGTTGGGGCGAGGCGCTGGGCCGCACGCTGGTGGAGCGGCGGGAAAAGCAACTGGCGTCGTTCGAGAAGGGCGTGCTGCCGGTGGCCAAGGCAAACGAATATGAAATGCTGGTGATCGGCGGGTACCCGCTTCTTCTATGAGCCGAGTCGGGGCAAGCGGAATCCAGCGTAACCAAAGCGGGCGGTTGTTTCAGCCTTCTATCCAGTGCCAGTGCTCACGCGACGGGTGGGATTTGCATCCCACGCGATCGCGGGCCTATTTAACTGTACAACGGCGAGGCCCATTCTTGCGAC
>JBBRIN010000011.1:0-17266 GCA_038221115.1 Tepidisphaerales bacterium | reverse complement strand
GCCGCCGGCGGAGAAGCCCATGTGGCCGATCCTGGCGGGGTCGATGTTCCATTCTTTGGCATGGGCGCGGACGACGCGGACGGCGCGCTGGGTGTCGAGCAGGGCGTCGGTGGCGGAGCCGTAGGGTTTGAGGCGGTAGCGGTGGATGAAGCAGGAGACGCCGAGGGAGTTGAACCAGGCGGCAACGTCGATGCCTTCGCCACCGACGTTGCAGGTGTTGTTGCCGCCGCCGGGGGAGAGGATGACGGAGGCGCCGTTGGCGAGATCGGGCAGGGCGAGGTAGAGCTCGATGGAGGGATTGTGGATGTTGGTGACGGCGGCGACGCGTGGAGTGCCGTCGGCGTTCTTGCCGGGCTTGAAGTTTTCGTCCTGAGCGGAGCCGGGGCCGGGCTTGAGGGCGGGGTGGCCGGGGGGAAAGAGGGTGATGACTTCATGGCCGGGGGAGAGGGGTTTGGGGGCGAGGAGTTTTGCTTGCGGGGCGTCGGCGGCCGCGGGCTCGGCGAGCGCGGGAGGAACGAACATTAGGCAGAAGAGTAGGGCGATCGTGTGTTTCATGAGCGGATTATAGCGGGATGTGGTATCGCTCTGCTGCGCGGGGCGGCGAAACAAGATTGGAGCGGGCGACGGCTGGTGGCGCATGCCAGGACGATGTGACGCAATTCAAGTGACATGCGGGAGGCGATCTTCCCAGCACCGCTAGGGGCTTTGAATCACCTCAAGACGGACTATGTTTAGAAAGCCGCCTTTGGATTTGGGGTTCATCCGTGAGGTGGCGCTGATCCTGATCGTATGCTTGCCGGGTGGCAGGGAGCGAACGTCGTATTGGAAGAAGTCGCCGCGCCGGGGCGCGTACAGGTCGACGGCGATGACCTGATCGTCGACGCTCACTTCGGCGATACAGGCATCATCGAATTTCTTTGCGACCCAGCGGACGGCGGTCCCCTCGAATGCGAACTCCGCGTAGGCGCCGGCGACGGAGGTGACGCGCATTTCGTCTCGAGCCGGTTTCCACCCGGAGGACCACGTCAGGTGATCGGACGGCACGCGCGTCCAGGCTCGCGCGGGGTCGAAATAGACGAAATACGGCTCGTCCTTCTTGAACGCATAAAGAGGCCGAGCGGCGATGGTTTCGTCGGCGGCGAGTTTGAACATCAGTTCGTCTCCCGGAACGCGGATCAGGCTGGCCGCCGGCCGTTTGAAATCGATCTTGCCGACGGGGTTCGCCGCCGGCGACGAGAAGGCGAGCACGGTGGGCCCGAATGTGATGGCGGTTGGGAAGGCCGATGGCGACACCGGCGGGAAGGGGTTGGCTTTCAAGTCCATGGGCAGGTGGAGGGCGACGCGGTCGCCCTGCCGCCAGGCGCGGTCGATGACGGCCCAGCCGGTGGGGTCCACATTGAGCGGAACCGGTACGTCATTGACGCGGATCTCCATGGGACCCGCGAGCCAGCCGGGCCTGCGGAAGCTCAGTGCGAAGTTTGCCTGGCGGGGGAGCGAGAGCGTCACCTCGACATTCTCTTCCTCGGGGAACCGGGTGCGCTGGCGGATCGCGACGGGGACGCCGTCGAAGGCGACACTGCACGTGGATGGGGTGTACAGGTTGACGTACAGCGAGTGGGCGGCGGTGAAGTAGATCAAATCGTGGTAGTCGGCGATGGCCTGGATGCGCGTACCGGAGCAGCAGGTCCAGGGGCCGGAGGAGTAGTTTTTCGAGGTGCCGCTCAAGGTGTAATGGGAGTAGTAGGTGACCTCGCCGGTTGGGCTGACGGGGAGGCTGGCGCCGGTGGCGTTGATGATCAGTCGTTCGACCCAATCTCCGTATCGTGCTTCGCCGGTAAAACGGATGAGCGACTTGGCGAGTTTGAAACCCGCCCACGAGGCGCACTGAGTCTCGAAGTGGTCTTCCCTGGGATGGTCGTCCGGGGCGGTGGCGAGAGCAGCCGCAGGCAGCAAGTGCTCACCGGGACCGTAGCCGCCGCTGGCAAAGACCTGGTTGCGCTGGAGGTAGTTGTAACCTCTGACCAGGGTTTGGAGGTACTGGCGGTCACCGCTAACGCGATAGGCCATGGCCGCGCTGCTCAGGCTGTTGACGTGGCTATAGGCGTGGTGGTGGTCGGCTTTGGTCAGGAAATCTTCGCCGGTGCGCAGGGATTTCCAGAACGCGTCGTATTCCCAGACCCTTGCGAAATCCCGATAGCGCGTCTGGCCGGTCGCAAGGTAAGCGCGGTAGAGATTTTCGCCGAGGGTATACCACTCGCCGGGATCGCCGGGTCCGTTGAAGGCGTAGGGTTTGGTGCGATCGAGATTCTTCTCAGCCCAATCCGTGATGCGGGAGAGAAAGCCGAGTGCGTCGGGATTGGCAGCATAAACGTGCGCATCGACCAGGCCGCACACCATCTTCTCATAGCCATAGTGCCTGGCATTGGGATTTCGCGAATAGAAGAAGTAGCCGTCGGGCTCGATGCACTGACCCCACCCCGTGACGAGTGCGCTCAACCTGCGCCGACAAGCCTCATCGCGGGTACCGGCATACATGCGCGCAAGCCCCGACAGGACCTGGCCGAAGGGGATGAAGCGATCCGCGGCATACCAGCCGCCCAGCTCATGTCCTGGGGCCGGCAGACCGGCGCGCCGCCGGAAGCCCCGGAGGTAATCGTCGTCGCTCACCTGTAGGTAGGCGCTCTTCACCTCGAGGACCTGGTCGAGCAGCGCGCCGTCGTCAAGGTGAACGTCGCGATAATCGAGCGGCGAGATCAGATCGAGCCCGAGAGGTTGGGGTAGCTCCGCCCGGACGGTGGTCACCATCACCGTCAGCAGGGGGATCAGAAGCAAGTGCCAGAACAAGAGGGATCGCCCGGTGCAGTTGATCTTCCGGACGATCCAATTGCGCACCTCTCCAAATGTTGTGGCCGGGGCGGTTGCAGCGAGGGCGGGCAGACGAGTCATGATGTACCTCTGGGTGACAGGGGAACCGCACGAGCGTCCAGGATCAGATGACGCGGTTCACAAGCGGTTGATCCGTTTCATATCGGCGGAGGTTGTCGAGGAAGTGTTGAGCAAGGCGTTCGAATTCGTTGGCGTGGCCGCCGGCGGTGTGGGGCGCGATGAAGCAGTGGGGGTGGGACCAGAGCGGGTGGTGGGAGGGAAGGGGTTCGGGGTCGGTGACATCTAAATACGCGTTTCGGAGGCGGCCGGTGGTGAGGGCGCAGAGCAGCGCGTCCTGGTCGACTGTGCCGCCGCGGCCGATGTTGTAGAAGATGGCGCCCGGTTTCATGGCGGCGAATTTGTCGGCGTTGATGACGCGGCGCGTGGACTCGCCGCCGGGGAGGATGTTGATGACGTGGTCGGCCTTGGGGAGCACCTTGTTCATGTCGGCGTCGGAGACGGTTTCGACGGATTCGTCGCCGCGCACATGGCGGCGGACGGCGTAGATCTTCATCTTGAAGGGGGAGAGCAATGCGATGAGGCGTTTGGCGATGGCGCCGTAGCTGAGGATGACGACGGTCTGGCCTGTGAGAAGGAATGAGTGGATGCGGCGTTCGGCGGTGGGCCAACTGTGGTCGCCCCGCTGGATGTCGAGGGATTGGGGAAGCTGGCGGGCGAGGGCGAGCATCATGGCGAAGACGTGCTGGGCGCAGGGGTCTTCGTAGACGCCGCTGCTGTTGGTGAGCTGTGCGCCGCGGGATTTCATGGCGGCGCGAACGGCGGGGGTGTCGTAGCGGTCATAGCCGGCGCTGCTGAGGTGGACCCATTTGAGGCGCGGGGAATCAATGACGGCGTGCGGGGAGGGTTGGCCGAAGACGATATCGGCTTCATTGATAGTGGGGTCGGGGGCACCGGCGGTGAGGTTGGAGGATTGCATGCGGGGGGAGCGGAGTAGGCGATGGGGAGCGATGCCGGATTCGAAGAGCCTGGTGGCGTTGGGCGGGAATTCGTAGTTGGTCCAAATCGTGAGGGTTTTAGGCATGGGAGTAGAAATACCCGAATATGGGGGGTATCGCGATCAGGATGGGAGGCGGCGAGATTTTCAGTTGGGCGGGGAACAGCAAGGTGGGCGAGGGACGAATGACGATCACCGAGAGCCGGCCCTATGATTTGATCCGGTTCAAGCTGCAGTTCTTCAGGCCGTTCAATGCCACGAACACGGCGGAGTTCACGTTAAGCCGGTTGGGAATCAGACGTCGGTCACATGGAGCATGTCGGGCCGAAATGGCTTCATGGGCACGGCGATGAAGCTGATCGTGAATTGCGATAAAATGGTCGGCGGGCAGTTTGCGCAAGGTCTCGCGCAACTGAATGAGGTCGCAGGAACGGCGATGACCAGGTAGGCAAATTCAACCGAGGACATGATGGCAAACAATGCGATGCTGCGAGAGAACGATACGGCGGAGTCGCTGCGTCGCGACATACCGACAGCGCCCGTTTCGAAGGGAATGCTCTGGACGGGATATATCCTGAGCGCGCTGCCGGTGCTGCTGCTGCTGTCCAGCGGCGGGATGAAGCTGGCAAAGCCAAAGGCGGTGCTGGAGGGGTTCGCTCACCTGGGGCTTCCAGAGCGGCTTGCGCTGGGGCTGGCGATCCTCGAGATCTCCTGTGCGCTCATTTATGCGATTCCGCGCACTGCGGTACTGGGCGCGATTCTGGTGACGGGGTACCTGGGCGGCGCGATCTTGACGCACCTGCGCATCGGCGAGCCAGTCTTCATGCAGTTTTTACTCGGCGTGATGGTGTGGTTGGGCCTCTATTTGCGAGATCCGCGCGTGCGGACGCTGATTCCTCTGCGAGAGTAGCATGCATCAGAAGCGCACTGGGTTAACCTCGAATGAAAAAACGATGCGGTTTGCGATCCTGGGGGGCGACTGCGTAGTCGCGCGCGTTCGTTTTCGCGGTAGTACGAAGTAAGATATCCTGCCGGGGCTGATTTTTTCCGGCGCGGGAGAGCTTCGTATGCATGCGATGCCGCTGATGATCGTCATTTTGTGTTCGATGGCGATCGCGTATCGCTACTACAGCGCATTCCTGGCGGCGAAGGTGGCGGCGCTGGACGATGCGCGGGTGACGCCGGCGGTCCGGCTGGACGATGGGCAGAACTATCACCCGACGAGCAAGTGGGTGTTGTTCGGGCATCACTTTGCCGCGATCAGCGGGGCGGGGCCGTTGATCGGGCCGGTGCTGGCGGCGCAATTTGGCTATTTGCCGGGGTTGCTGTGGATTGTGATCGGTGTCTGCCTCGGTGGGGCGGTTCAAGACTTTCTGGTGCTGAGCGCCAGCGTGCGGCGAGAGGGGAAGAGCCTGGCGCAGATCGCGTTCAGCGACGTGGGGCGCGTGGCGGGGACGGCAGCGACGATCGCCATCTTGTTCATCATCGTGATCGCGCTGGCGGGGCTTGGGAAGGTGGTGGTGAAGGCCCTGGGCGGCGAGAACGTGAAGTACCCGCCGGGTAGCCGGCTGATGATTCCGGCCGACAAAATGCCGGATAAATACGAGTTTGCATCGAAGCAGAAGGAATGGGTGAAGGGGACTTGGGTGTACGCGTATCGGATTCCGGCCGGCTGGGAGCTGGAATATGCGGTGGGACAGAAGGCGATGAAATTTCAGGAGGGGTTTGAGTTGAAGACGGCGGAGCCGTTGTTGAACGAGAAGATCGAGTTGGCCGATCCCTTCGATCCGGGGGCGATGAACTTTTTGAAGCTGCCCGGCGACGCGGTGCGGGTCGTGTCCGGCAGCCCGTGGGGGACATTTACGATTGCCTGCACGATACCGATTGCGCTATTGGTCGGCTTGTACATGTACAAGATTCGTCCGGGGCACGTCGTGGAGGCTTCGCTGATCGGGGCGGCGCTCACGTTGTTTGTGACGGTCGCGGGAGCGTGGGTGGCGGATCGGCCGATGGGGCAACTGTTCAATCGCAGCGGCGCGTGGATCACCTGGGCGATGGCCATTTATGGATTCGTGGCATCGGTGCTGCCGGTATGGATCCTGCTGACGCCGCGCGATTACTTGAGCAGCTTTTTGAAGCTGGGAACAATTTTCATTCTGGTGGTCGGAACGATCGTGGCGAATCCGAAATTGGAAGCGCCAGCGATCAACCACGTATTCTTGCATGGCGGCCCGACGGTAGGCGGGAACATCTTCCCCTTCCTGTTCATCACGATCATGTGCGGGGCGATCAGCGGGTTTCATGCGCTGGTGAGCAGCGGCACGACGCCGAAAATGGTGATTCGCGAGAGTCACACGCGGACGATCGGGTATGGCGCCATGCTGATGGAGGGGCTGGTGGGCGTCGTGGCGATGATTGCCGCGGCGTCGTTGCCGACGAACGATTACTATGCGATGAACACCGAGTTATCGAGGGTGCCGGCGTTTCACGAGCGCATTCTTCAGGTCGGCGGCGGTGGGGGGGTGGAGCACATCACGACATACGAGCAGTTGACGAAGGAGCCGAGCCTGCGCGGGCGGACAGGCGGAGCGGTAACGCTGGCCGTTGGCATGGCCCATATTTTCGACGAGGCCGCGAAGAAGGTCTCGGTCGCGAGTGAGACGGCGATGCAGAACTTGTGGAAGTACTGGTACCACTTCGCCATCATGTTCGAGGCGCTGTTTATCCTGACGACAATCGACGCGGGGACGCGGATCGGGCGGTTTCTATTGCAAGAGGCGTTGGGGAAGGCGATCCATCCCAAGCTGGGCCAGACGAACTGGTGGCCGGGGGCGATCGTGAGCACCATCATCGTGGTGGTGGCATGGGCGTACGTCATCGACGCGAATAATTTTGACGCGATCTGGAAGATGTTCGGCATCGCCAACCAGATGCTGGCGGCGATCGCCCTGGCGATTGTGTCGGCGTATCTGGCCAACGAGGGACGATCCCGCTACCTTGCCGTGACGTTGGTGCCGATGTGCGTCGTGATCGCGACGACCAGCACGGCGGCGGTGGAGATGATGATCATTTATTGGAACACCATTTCGACGCAGATGCACAGCGCGACACCGACGCCGGGGCTGATCAGCAACAGTTTGATCAGCGGGGGGTTGACGCTGGCCATGCTGGGTAGCGCCTATGTCGTGATCCTGTCGGCGGTGTGGCGATGTTTGAACCGGACGCCGAAGCGGGCCGGGGCGCGGGTGAAGGTCGCGGTGCCCGGGCCTCTCGCAATCCTGCTGGCGGCGGGAGTGATCCTTACTGGAGGCGCCTCTGGTGCCGCGGCGGTGGACGCGGCCGCGAAAGGCGCCGACCCGGTCGCGGGCGGTAGGGAGAAGGCCGGGCGCGCCACAACCAATCCCGCCACGCAGGGCGTTACCGGTTCGATTCGGATTCCTTCCGATCTGAAAGTGGTGACAAACGTCAGCTACAAGAAGATCGGCGACGCGACGCTCGACCTGATTTTGTTCACGCCTCAGGAGAAGAAGTTCGCCAAGTCGCCCTTGGTCGTTTATATCCACGGCGGGGGCTGGGGCGGCGGTGACAAGTTTAAAGTGCTGCGTCGGGATATCATCGGGGTCATCCGGGGGTTAAACCAGCGCGGTGTCACGTGCGCGAGCATTGAGTATCGGCTCGCCAACGGAGGGCGTAGTACGGCCTACGACAGTGTGATCGACTGCAAAGACGCGGTGCGTTTTCTGGTGAACCACGCCAGGGAATACGGTCTTGATTCGGAGCGCACCGGCACGTTTGGTTCTTCGGCCGGCGGCCATCTGACCCTGATGACGGCGTTAGGCGATGATCGGGACTTTCCGGGCGACCCGGCGCTCGGTGGCGCACCCGTGAAGATTCGTTGCGTGGCGGCCTACTATCCGCTCGTGTCATTTCTGGATGAGGACCTGGTGAAGGGAAGCAACTTCGAGAACCCTCGGCGATTCCTGCCGATCCTCGGCGGCCCGCTGGACGAGAAGCGCGAACTTGCCAGGAAGCTGAGCCCGGTAGAACTGGTTCGCGCGGGCAGCCCCGCCATCTTCCTGGCGCACGGCGACTCGGATCGTGTGCTCTCGTTCCGAAACTCGCTGGAGATGCGCGATGTCGCTGCGGCGCAGGGCGTCCCGGTCGAGTGCATCATTTGCAAAGGCGCGGATCATGGCCTGTCAGGCGACGGGATAGAGCCGTCGGTGGAGGAAGTCATGCGACGGACGGTGGAGTTCTTCCTCAATCATTTGGGCTCGTGACCCGCGAAGTTCGCCGGCGTGCTGCTGATCCTGGAAACGGCAGGATGGAAGTGGCGATGACGCTGATCATCTGTTTCGCCGGCCGAAGCGGGGGCGGCGGTGGGGGAGGAAGGGGGCCGCGCCAAGCGCTGGGTGGAGGGGGCGGATGACGGGTTCCGCAGAGGCGGGGAATTCGACAGCCGTTGAATTGACATTGCGGTACCGAGATTTATACTTTCCGCCCTTCTACGGTTTTCGTCTGCGCGTCGCGCCGTTCGAGGGCCGTGTGGAATTTCGCCAGCGATTGCGCGCGGTCGCAGATGGGGTCGCTGTGCATTCGCTGCCATAGCTCAGTGGTAGAGCGCCACCTTGGTAAGGTGGAGGTCCAGGGTTCAAGCCCCTGTGGCAGCTTTGGCGGCACTCGGCATTTGGCACCCGGCTCTCTCGTAAGAGCCGCGTCCCTAATGCCGCGTGTCGAGGATTACCGCGATTGCAACAGGACGGCCTCGACAACCGTTCGGAAACAGATGTGCGGACAGTCGGCTGTAGCCGAAGTTCGCGAAGAATCATCTGGAGGTCCCAGACATGGCTAAGGCAACTTTCGAGCGTAAGAAGCCGCATGTGAACGTCGGCACCATCGGTCACATCGACCACGGCAAGACCACCCTGACGGCGGCGCTGTCGGCGCGTTCGCAGGCGAAGTTCGGCACGACGGCGAAGAACTACAAGGACATCGCCAAGGGCGGCATCGACCGCGACGCCACCAAGACGGTGACGATCGCCGCGGCGCATGTGGAGTACGAGAGCGACAGCCGGCACTATGCCCACGTCGACTGCCCGGGCCACGCGGACTACATCAAGAACATGATCACCGGCGCTGCCCAGATGGACGGCGCGATCTTGGTCGTGTCCGCCGCCGACGGCCCCATGCCGCAGACGCGCGAGCACATCCTGCTGGCCCGCCAGGTGGGCGTGCCGAAGATCGTGGTCTTCCTCAACAAGATCGACCTCGTGGACGACCCCGAGCTGCTCGACCTGGTCGAGATGGAGGTCCGCGAGCTGTTGACGAAGTACGGTTTCCCCGGCGACGACACGCCGATCATCAAAGGCTCGTCCAAGCCGGCGCTGGATTCACCGACGGACGCGGCGGCGACCAAGCCGATCGACGATCTGGTCGCGGCGCTGGACAGCTACGTGCCGATTCCGCAGCGCGAGACGGACAAGCCGTTCCTCATGCCCGTGGAAGACGTGTTCTCGATCAAGGGCCGCGGCACGGTGGCCACGGGCCGCGTCGAGCGCGGCACCGCCAAGGTCGGCGACAACGTCGAGATCGTCGGCTTCAGCGCCACGAAGGTCACCGTCATCACCGGCATCGAGCAGTTCCAGAAGACTCTGGATCAGGCGATCGCCGGCGACAACGTGGGCGTGCTGCTTCGCGGCATCGAGCGCGAGCAGATCGAGCGCGGCCAGGTGCTGGCGGCCCCCAAGAGCATCACCCCGCACACGAAGTTCGAGGCGGAGGTGTACGTGCTGACCAAGGAAGAGGGCGGCCGTCATACGCCGTTCTTCACCGGGTATCGCCCGCAGTTTTACTTCCGCACGACCGACGTCACCGGCGCGGCAAAGCTGCTCGGCGGCGCCGAGATGGTCATGCCCGGCGACAACGTGACGATGGAAGTCGAGCTCCAGGCGCCGATCGCCATGGAAGAGAAGCTCCGCTTCGCCGTCCGCGAAGGCGGCAAGACGGTCGGCTCGGGCGTGGTCACGAAGATTTTGGCTTAAGAGCCAGTAGGCAGATGGCAGTAGGCAGTAGGCAGAAAAATGCGGAGTCTTCTCTGCCTACTGCCTACGGCGTACTGCCCACTTTGGTGTTGAAATGGCAAAAGAAAATCGCGAAATGGTCTGGCTTCAATGCACCGAAACAGGTGACCTGAACTACCGGACGGAAATCAAGGTCGTCGGCGGCGTGCAGAAGATCGAAGTCAAGAAGTACTGCCCGCGCCTCCGCCGGCACACGCTGCATAAGATTAAGCGGAAGTAGGCAGTAGGCAGTAGGCAGAAAAGAACGAATCATCCTTTCTGCCTACTGCCTACTGCCTACTGAGTTACGCCGATAGCTCAATTGGCAGAGCAGCCGTCTCCAAAGCGGCAGGTTGTAGGTTCAAGTCCTACTCGGCGTGCTGACGAATCGGATGGGTGAAGGCTATGGCCGCTTCAGCAACGCAAAACGACGGAAAGAACGAAATGGCCGACGCAGCGCAACCGATGAGCTCGCAGGGGAAGGGTCAACCGGCGGACAAGCCCCAGTCGGCGCTCCCGCCGCGATCGACGCCGCCGCCCAAGACGCCGGCGGGCGGTCTGGTTTCCGCCAGGGACGATGGCGGGTTCTTCACCATCTACAAGAAGGGTCAGGGCTATTGGACGCGCATTGGAACGGTGGGAGGGGCGGCGCTGATCGCCATCCTCACGGCGCAGTTTATTTACAGCCGCATGTCGATCCTGAGCGAGCTTCACCCGCGCAGCATCATCCTGATTGTTGCCGCGTTTCTTGCCGTCTTTGCGCTGATCACGTTTCGCATCGTCAACCGGCCGACGGTGGTCGACTTCTTAATCGCCACCGACAGCGAGATGAAGAAGGTGAACTGGACGACCCGGGCGGAGTTGATCGGCTCGACCAAGGTGGTCATCTTCTTCATGCTCCTGATCATGGTGTTGCTGTTCTTTTTCGACACCGTCTTCGGCTACTTCTTCGAATTCATCCACGTGCTGAAGTTTGGGCCGTTCGGGTGATGCGAATGGATTTTTTGAGAATCGCGGGGAGCGCGAGTCGCCGCGCATTGAGCGCGTCTGTCGCCGTCAACGCTGAGGAAAACAGGACCCCATGCAACTTTTCACCCTGCGAGTCGCCAGTAACAAAGAGGACCAGGTCCGCGAGAAGCTGGCCAAGAAGGTCAAGATCGAAGCCCTCGAGGACTTCGTCGGCAAGATCCTCGTGCCGACCGAGCGCGTCCGCTCGATGAAGGGCGGCGTGCGCAAAGAGGCCGACCGCAAGAAATATCCCGGCTACGTGTTCATCGAGCTGAACCTGGACAAGGACGGGCGCATCCCGGACAAGGTCTGGTTCATGATCAAGGAGACCGAGGGCGTGGGTGACTTCATCGGTTCCAACGGCAAGCCGACCCCGATGAGCCCCAAGGACCAGGGGAAGATGCTCGAGGAATCCGAGAAACCGGAAACCGAGATCTCTGTATCCGGCGACTTCAAGAAGGGCGACAAGGTCCGCGTCACCAATGGCGCGTTCATGAACTTCGAGGGCGAAGTCGACGAGGTGATCCCCGACAAGGGAACCGTTCGCATCATCACCACGATCTTCGGCCGTCCGACGCCGCTGGAGCTGGAATATTGGCAGATTGAAAAGATGTGACGAGAAGTTGGTAGTTGATGATTGGTAGTTGTTAGCGGAGCAGCTACTAAAACTACCAACCATCAACTATCAACGTATGCTCAAGCTCCTGCACTATTACGGTAAGTACCAGAGTGCGCGCGGCGTGCTGGGCGGCATGCCCGGCTGGGCACGGTTCATCGTGCTGCTGGCGGCATTGCCGGGCATCGTGCTGTTCCTCTTGTCATTGCTCGCGGTTGGTGTTAGTATCCTCGCCCTTTTACTCCTGACGGTGCCCGTCTATCGGATCGTGCGGAGTTTGACGAGTCGCGGACGACGCGAAGAGCCGAGCTGGGAGGCGGTGCCGCCCGCCGGGCAAATGGATTTTGTCGAGCCCATTGAGCCGGTGGCGCCGAGCGTGGTGGTGTCGGAAGTGACGCCCCAGACGCCGGCGGGCCCGCCGCGAGAGCGACGGCAGATAGACGTGCGGATCGTCGAGTAGCTGTTCAGAAAGACCGAGAGCGCGATCATGGCTAAAAAAGAAATTACCAAGCAATTCAAGCTTCAGGCACCGGGCGGCACGGCCACCCCGGCGCCGCCGATCGGCCCGGCTCTGGGTCAGCACGGCGTCAACCCCGGGCAGTTCATCCAGAAGTTCAATGCGATGTCCGCCCACCTCAAGGGCAAGGTCATCGGCTGCCTTGTCACGGTATATAAGGACCGCACGTTCGACATTGAGTTGAAGAGCCCGCCGGCCAGCGTGCTGCTGAAAGACGCGGTGAAAGCGGAGAAAGGGAGCGGCGAGCCGAACAAGAACAAGATCGGCAAGATCACCATGGCCCAGTGCAAGGCGATCGCCAAAGAGAAGGGGAAGGACCTCGGCGCGTTCAGCGAAGATGCGGCGGCACGCGTGATCGCGGGAACGGCGCGCTCAATGGGAATTACCGTCGAAGGATAAAAAGAGAAATGAGTCGAAGGCTGGGGCCCTTGACACGAAGCCTCAGTATCTGCGTGAAATCTGGCAAGCTCGTCGTGCTCATAACACGGAGATGAGCGGCAGCTCACGCATTCGACTCTTCAAGGCCTCACCACGGCCGGCAACAGTGGAAGCTTCCGCGGTGAGCTTTTTCCACCGCCTTCAGGAGCGAATGTCTCATGGCCGTCATTATTCAACGTTCAAAGCGCTACAAAAAGGCCGCCGAAAAGGCGGTCGTGGCGCCGGTTGCCATCGATGCAGGCGTCGATGCCGTCAAGGCGTTCCCGCCGACCAAGTTTGACCAGACGGTCGAGCTGATCTTCTCGCTGGGCATCGACCCCAAGCAGGCGGATCAGATGATCCGCGGCTCCCTCTCGCTGCCGCACGGCGTGGGCAAGACCAAGCGCGTCGTCGCGTTCTGCGGGGAGAACTTCATTCCGGCAGCCCGGGCGGCTGGCGCGATTCGTGCCGGTGGGCAGGACCTGGTCGCGGCGATCGAGAAGGAAAACTTCTCCGACTTCGACGTGGCGATCGCGACGCCCGACATGATGCGCTTCGTCGGCCGCCTCGGTAAGGTGCTCGGGCCCAAGGGGCTGATGCCGTCGCCCAAGGCGGGCACCGTGACGCCGAACATTGCCGATGCGGTGAAGGAATACGCCGCCGGCAAGGTGGAGTTTCGCAACGACGCCGGCGGCAACGTTCACTCGGTCGTGGGCAAGGTCAGCTTCGACAACGGCAAGCTGATCGAGAACATCAACGCGATGATCGCCCAGATCCGCAAGATGAAGCCGGCCACCAGCAAGGGCACCTACCTCAAGAAGGTGATCCTCAAGGGATCGATGACCCCGGCGGTGCCGCTGAATGTGCAATAATGTCATCGGTCCCGCGCCGCCCCTCCCTCGGCGGACGCTGCTAAGGACAAATGACCAATGACAAAGGACACGAACCATGAGCAAGAAAGTCAAGAATCTCATCACCGGCGAACTGAAGCGGCGCTTCGGAGAGATCGACGGCGTTGCCTTCATCAGCCACAAGGTAATCTACGGCCACAAGAACCACGGCATGCGCCGCCGCCTTCATGAGAAGGGCTTGCGGATGACTGTGGTGAAGAACACCCTCGCCCGCCGCGCGACCGCCGGGAGCAAGATCGAAGGATTCGACAAGCTGCTCGATGGCCCCAGCGCCGTCGTCTATGGCAATGCGAGCATTGCAGCCATCGCGCGGCTGCTTCTCGACGAGAAAAAGACCAACGAAAAGATCGAGCTGCGCGGCGCCTTCTTCGACGGTGAAATCTACGTCGGCGACAAGGGCATGGAGCAGGTCAGCAAGCTGCCGACTCGCGAGGAGGCGATCGCCGGCGTGGTCGGCGCTATCCTCGGTCCGGGCCGCAAGCTCGCCGCCGCCCTCAAGGGCCCCGGTGGCAAGCTCGGCGCTATCCTCAAGACCATCGAAGAGAACGCCGGCAAGAAGGAAGTGGCGGCACCGGCCGCCGTCTAACATTTAGACAATCACGAAGCGACACCTGACCGTTCCGGCAGCCCCCTCTGGGGTTAAACCGTTTCGCTGTGAGACGGGCTTTCGGACGGGGTGAAGCATCGACACGTTGGGGACACGAAACGTCCCGGAGAACCTGGTCATGGCAGAAGCAACAGCAGAAATCACGGAACTCGGCGACAAGCTCGCCGGTCTCACCCTCAAGCAGGCCGTCGATCTTTCGACGTACCTCAAGGACAAGCACGGCATCGAGCCCGCCGCCGGCGGCGTCATGATGGCGGGCGGTGGCGGTGGTGGCGGCGCGGCCGTTGCCGAGAAGGCCGAAGAGAAGACCACCTTCGACGTCGTCCTTAAAGCCGCCGGCGACAAAAAGATCCAGGTCATCAAGGAAGTCCGCACCGCGACCGGTCTGGGCCTCAAGGAAGCCAAGGATCTTGTCGAAGGCGCGCCCAAGACCATCAAGGAAGCGCTCAGCAAGGAAGATGCTGAGAAGCTCAAGAAGACGCTAGAAGATCAAGGCGCAACCGTCGAGCTCAAGTAATTGCTCGCGTTTGGCAACGACGCACGAAGGGCGGCCCGGTCTCCCCATCGGGTCGCCCTTTGCTTCCAGAAACGCTGTCGCGCGTCCGCGAAGAAGGGCGTTTTTGTGCTTGACACCGGGGTGTCAGGGTTCTAAGCTTCTTCGGTGTCAGATTTGACCTCGGCGCAGAAATAAATTCGTTCCAGCCGCCAGAAAATCCCTTCTCTTAGGAGCGGGTGAAGTTCTGGTTCTGTTTTTGCGCTTGACGGACCACGACAGATTGGTATCGTATCGAAATTCTGGTCTCAACCCCGGGTGTCTGAACCATCGACTTGCCCGGGCCGAAACGCCGCTTGTTACTCGCAAGGCGGCTATTTTTATCGACTTGTGGCGCGGCGTCGCACTTTGCGGCTTGCCCGCCTTCTTGAAACCGGCATCGACTGCTTCCGCGGGATGCACATCGTTTCCCGCAGAGGCGACAACTGAATAACTGAATCGACAATTTACTGACCTCTCCTTCGCTGAACAGCGTCCCTCAGCGAAGTTGCGGCGTGACAAACCTTCCAGCGTGACAAATTTTTAGGGCGGCCTACGTCCCCACCCTCCGGACCAAGGAAGACTGATGCGAGAGCGCGAAACTCGTGATTTCAGCAAGCGCGGCGACGCCTTGCCGATTCCGAACCTCATCAACGTCCAGACCCAGGCCTACCAACGCTTCCTCCAAAAGGAAGTCGATGCGGCCAAGCGCAAGAACGAGGGTCTCGAAACCCTGCTGCGCGAAGTGTTCCCGATCGAGTCCTACGACGGGAACCTGCGCCTCGAATACATCAGCTATGAGCTCTCGGAGGCGCGCTACACGACCGACGAGTGCCGCGCCCTTCGCCTTACCTTTGGCATGCCCTTCCGCATTCGCGTCCGCCTTGTCCGCAAGGACAAGGACGAAATCAAGGAAGACGACATCTACTTGGGCGAAATCCCCATCATGATCGGCGGCGGCGAGTTCATCATCAACGGCGCCGAGCGCGTGATCGTGAACCAGTTGCACCGATCGCCCGGCGTCGACTTCCTCGTCGAAGTTCAGGAAGGCGACCGCCCCCTGCACGGCTGCCGCGTCATCCCCGAGCGCGGCTCGTGGATCGAATGCTCCGTCACCAAGAAAGACGCACTCGCCGTCCGCATCGACCAATCCAGCAAGATTCCGGCCACCACCTTCCTCCGCGCCCTCGACGAGAAGTACGGCACCACTCAAGCCATCATCAAGGAGTTTTACGGCGTCGAGAACATCAAGGTGAAGGACCTCCAGGCCTCCTTCTACGCTTCCAACGCGATCATCGACGCCGAGAGCGGCGAAGAGCTGGTAAAGGCCGGCGCGCAGATCGCCGACGCCCTCAACAAGATCCAGGCCAGCACGCTCAAGAGCGTCGAGTGCGTCACCAAGGTGAACGACCCGCTCATCCTTAACACGCTTTCCGAGGACACCGCCGAAAGTCACGAAGCGGCCCTCATGAAGATTTACGCCCGGCTCCGCCCCGGCAACCCGCCGGCACTGGACAAGGCCAATACGCTCTTCACCGAAAAATTCTTCGACGAGAACCGCTATCGTCTGGGCCGCGTCGGCCGCTTCCGCATTAACCGCAAGTTCGACCAGAACGTGCCGGAAACGGTGATGACCCTCCGCTCGGAGGACCTGGTCAACAGCTTGAAGTACATGTTCAAGCTGCGATCCGGCGAAGGCTACGTCGACGACATCGATCACCTGGGCAACCGCCGCCTGCGAACGATCGACGAGTTGGCCGCCGAGGAGCTCCGCAAGGGTTTCCTCAAGCTCCGCCGCACGGTGCAGGAGCGCATGAGCCTAAAGGACCCGAACGAGCTGGGCCGCATCGCCGAGCTCGTCAATTCCAAGAGCATCAGCAGTTCCATCGACTTCTTCTTCGGCCGCGGTGAGCTGTCGCAGGTCGTCGACCAGACCAACCCCCTCTCGCAGCTCACGCACGAGCGCCGCCTCTCGGCCCTCGGGCCGGGCGGGTTGAACCGCAAGCGCGCGGGCTTTGAGGTGCGCGATGTACATATCTCGCACTACGGCCGCATCTGTCCGATCGAAACGCCGGAAGGCACCAACATCGGCCTCATCGCGTCGCTGGCCATCTACTCCGACATCGACGAGTACGGCTTCCTCATCACTCCGTACCGCGTCGTCAAGGAAGCGCGCGTCAACGGCGCCCACAAGTACCTCCGTGCCGACGAGGAAATGAAAACCGTCCTCGCGCCGCCCGACATCATCGAAAAGGACGGCCATCTGCGCAAGGGCAACGTTCTGGCTCGCGTGCAGGGTGATCTGGCCACTGTCTCGAGCAAGGAAGTCCAGTACGTCGACATCAGCCCCCGGCAAACGGTCTCCGTCTCGGCCGCGCTGATCCCGTTCCTCGAGCACGACGACGCGAACCGCGCGTTGATGGGCTCCAACATGCAGCGCCAGGCTGTGCCGCTGTTGCGCGTCGACCCTCCGGTCGTCGCCACCGGCATGGAGCGGTCCGTTGCGCAGAACAGCGGCATGCTCGTCCGCGCCGAGCGCGCCGGCGTCGTCACCTACGTCGACTCGATGCGCATCCTCGTCGACAACGCCGACGAATACGTCCTGCGTAAATTCCAAGGCTTGAACGAACGTACCTGCTTGAACCAGAAGCCCATCATCAAGAAGGGTGCCCGCGTCAAGCAAGGCCAGATCATGGCCGACGGTCCCGCGGTCGATAAG
>JBBRIN010000010.1:0-17990 GCA_038221115.1 Tepidisphaerales bacterium | reverse complement strand
GGAACCGATCTGGAGGGGTGCATCGTTCACGATTCGGCGTATCATACCGCCATGGTACTTAAAGGTAAGGCGGCGCTGATTACCGGGGGCACCAAGGGCATCGGGGCCGCGACGGCGGTTGAGTTCGCGCGATGCGGGGCCGACGTCGCCATCACCGGTCGGCGCGAGGATGGCGAGGCGAAGAAGACCGTCGAGCAGGTGCGCGGTTTGGGCCGGCGCTGCGACTTGTTGATCGGCGACATTGCCAAGCCGGAGGAATCGGCCCGCTGCATTGAGGAAACGGTGCGACGGCTCGGCGGCATTGACGTTCTCATTCACTCCGCCGGCGGCGCGGTCAACGGGGGGTTGCTCCAGATCACTCCTGAGGACTGGTACAACGCCTTTGCGGTACACGTACACCCGGTGTTTTACCTGTGCCGCGCCGCCATCCCGCACATGAAAAAGAAAAAAGAGGGGTCGATCCTGCTGATCTCGTCCTCCGCCGGAAAACGGGGCATCCGATCGAACGTTGCTTACCAGACGGTCAAGGGCGCGCTGCCGCAGCTCACCCGCGCGCTGGCGTTTGAGTTTGCCGACGACAATATCCGGGTGAATTGCGTCGCACCGGGCGTGATTCGCACGGCATTTCACGACGCGATGACGGAGGAGACCAGAACGAACAACCTCAAGAATCGCATCCCGCTGCACCGCGAGGGGACGATCGAGCAGGTCGCGTCGCTCATCCGGGAGATGGCGACCAACGATTACGTCACGGGTGAGACGTTCTCCATCGACGGTGGTTTGACGATGCGAATTTGCTGAGGCTCAGGCGGCCGCGGCGGCGCGAACGGCATCGAGCGAAGGGATTACATCGAGCTGTTCAAGGACTGCCAGCGAGCGAGGACCTTGTTGCCAACCGAGGTG
The DNA here is from genome assembly GCA_038221115.1 of Tepidisphaerales bacterium. Lineage (GTDB taxonomy): Bacteria > Planctomycetota > Phycisphaerae > Tepidisphaerales > Tepidisphaeraceae > JANXVV01. Next base: position 17,087 of record JBBRIN010000010.1, on the reverse strand, counting down.
ATGACGGCGATGGCCGCCACGACGATCAGACCGGCGATCAGGGCGTACTCGAGCACTTCTCCACCCTGTTCGTCACGGACGAGCTTCTTCAGCAGTGAGGTCAAGCGACGCATGCGACTCTCCAAAAAAGTGAGTGTTCCCACGATACACCCCTTACATCGGAAGCCCGCGGGAGTCACTTAATGAGCGCGCATGCCGATTGTGCGGAATTTGGCGGGGGTCTCATTGCCAGGTGCCGGACACGACCAGCATTTGGGCGGTGCCGCCAAAGCCCTGCGGTGGGCTCTGGGCGATCGTTGGGTCGTAGTTGAGGTCGACGGCGCCGCCGCAGGTCCAGCCCCCCTGGGCGACGACGCAACCGTTAAAGACCGGATGCGTCGCGGTCGTCAGATTTCCGGACACGTAGACGACACCTTTGAAGGCGGATGGATAGGTGGTTCCGGCGAGCGTGAAGCTGGTGTTGTTCGTCTTAATGCTCGCGTTGCCGTTGACGAGGAGGACCGGGCCGTTCGCGGGGCCGGGCTCAAAGTAATTGGACCCGGAGATTGAGCTGGATGCGCCAGGGCTCTTCAGGACGAGCGTGCCGACGACATGGCACGCTGAGATATTCAGTGTGCTGCCGCCGCAATCGATGTAATACACGCCGTTTGGATCGGGGCTCGCCGGATTGATGGGATTGCTGCTCGAGCTGAAAGTCTTTCCGCTGAGTGTGGCAACGCCGCCCACCAGGGGGATGCTTGCAAAGTTGATGGTGGTGGAGTTTCCGCCGCCGGCATAGGTGGTCCACAACGTTGCGGCCGTCGGCAACTGGTAGGCGGTCGCGCCGCCGGTATGCGTGCTGTTGTAAGTTGCGCCGGTGGGCGTGACGACGCCTTGCACGGCGCAGTTGATCGTCGCTGCGGTGGCGGTAATCGCGCCGTTGCCGCCCAGGATCTGATTGCCGTTGACGGTGGCGATGGTGAATGTCGCGTTGCTGTTGATGCACGCAGCCACGCTCAGACAGCTCAACGGCGCGGAGCTTGTCGGCGTCAACTGCACCTGCACCGATTGGGTTGCCGTGCCCTGATAGCCGGTACCGACGAGGATCACCGGTTTGTTCGACGTAAGTGCCCCGCCGGCGGTAGTGCCGTAAACGTTGAGGCTATACGTGCCCTTGCCCAGCGCGACCTGCGTCGCCCAGTAGCCGTTCGTACGATTGGTCGCCCAATTGGGGTCCTGGCTAATCCAAAGCCGGCCCAGCTCAGTGGCGGCCAGGGCGTAGGCCTGTGCATCCAGGACATCGCCACCGCTGCCGCTGGATCTCCCGCGAAGCCGCGCGGCCGTCACCGCCGAGATTCCCAACAGCGACACCAGCGTCGCCACGGACAGGACGGTCACATAAATGGTGCCACGACGGGCCGACGTGCGGCGGAGGTTGTTCAAGGTGTGCATCATTTGAGCTTCGCCTACGGCGCATCCGTTCGAAATCCGACCATGGTGCCGGCTGTCGCGCCGTTGTAGGTCACGGTGACGGTGATGCGCTTGCACGACGTCTCAGTTAGCGACGCCGCGCCGGTCAAGCCGGCAGTGCTGACCCATTCGACCTTCACGGAGCGCGCCCACCCGGTCAGGTCGGTCGCCAGCAGCGTGCCGTCTTTCTTCTTAGGCGGCGACTCGGTGCACCCGTTGTAATCGTCCACGTCGTTATAGGTGGCTCGCGAGATCTCCAGGTTCGCCGCGTCCGGACCGATGGTCAGGCTCGGCACGACCGGGTCCCGGTAGGGCAACTGAACGATCTCCGAGAGCAGCGATTGGGCCAGCAGCTTCCCGCGGCCGCTGTTGGTCATCTTGTAATCAATCGTCCGCGCGATGGCGACCGAGCGAATCGCCGCCGTCATCATCAGCGATACGAGCAGGACCGACACGGTCACTTCGACGAGGCTGATGCCGCGCGTCGTTCGGTGCAGCGCCCGGTATATCGCACGACGGTTTTTCATGGGCCGGTCACCTGAGGCTGATTGAGAATCGGAGCGCTGGTCATAATGGTGGGCGAGGCAGCCGAGGTTCCTGATCCGGCGCGCAAGGACACGTCGACGGTCTGGAGGTTGTATTGCGTGGAATTGGCCGGGGCGGTGGTGGTGCCGTAGACGACCAGGTTCAATCCCTTAAGCGCGGCCGTGGTCCAGGTGCTGCCGCCGTTGGCCGTTGAAACGTATGTGCCGCCGCTCAATGCGGAGCTGAGAGTCTGGTACTGCAAGTCCGCCGGGTTGGTGTCCGAAATCCATTGAAAGGCGATGCACATCGTGCTCCCGGGAGTCAAGCCGCCGGCATTGGTGAACGAGGATTGGGTCCATTGATAGCTGGAGATCAATCCGCTCTCGGCGAGCGCGACGTGATCCACGATGGTCGATGTGGGCAGCCCGCCGCTCACGGTGCGCAATTGAACGTCGGTCTGCCCGACGGCAGAACCATTCTTCCGCGCCTGGTACTGCACGCGCGTCACCTTCCAACTGGTCGCATTGGCCGGCAGAGTCGGTGTGACCATTTCGCCAACCCAGGCCGACGAGCTGATCGTGAACGTTCCCGGCGTCGGGGAGGCGGTATAGGTCCACAATGTCTGCTCTGCGCTCTCGGTGGACACGGTGATCGGCGTCGCGCTCTTGTTAAACCCGAGCGAGAGGGATTGCACCGAGTCCAGGATCGTCACGGCGGTGCCCCCGTTGTATTGACGGGTCAGCGGTGCGCCGGTGATCCCGGACCAGGCATAGCGAATCGTCTCCGGCACGGAGTCGCCGTTCCGATCGGGCACGGTGAACGCGATGGCGGTCGCGGTCATCTCCGTACACGTCAGGGCGGTGCGAAGTTCGCCGACGATGGTCTGGGCAACCTGAGCCGTGGCCGTGCCGCTGACATCGGAGGTGGTCTGCGTGACCGCCTTGCCGGCGATGAGCATCGCCGAGGACATGCCCAGCAGAATCACGGAAATGACCGAGGTGCTGACGATGACCTCCAGCAGCGTAAAGCCGGGTCGCCACCGGCGACTCACCAGAGAACAGAGGATGGAGCGGCACGGCATCATTGGATGGTGGTCTTCCCGCTGGTGGCGTTGAGCGTCACCGTTTTCTGCACGGAGCCGACCTGAACGACGATATTTCCGCCCGCGTCCGGGAATCCGTACTTGTCAAAGTTAATCTGGGTCACCGTCGCCGCGCCGACAGTCAGCGCCAGCGAGGCAAGGCTGCCCCGATAGGGCTCGGCCTTTGTCGAAACGATGTAGCTGGTGCCGGGATGATCTGGGTCGGTAAGGCCGACGAGCTGGTATTGGTTATTCACGGTGTCGAAGGTGACTGCCTGCGCGCTCCCCGAGCGGCGGGCGATGGATTGGGCATAGGCGAGATCGGCCGCAACCCGCCGGGCAAGGGCATCGACGCCGAAGTTGCTCAGGGCCGATGAGTATTTTGATGCCGCCGTGGCGCTCAGCAGCGCCATCACCGCGATGACGATGACCAGCTCCACGAGCGTGAAGGCGCTGCGAGTGCCTCTGGGGCCCGTGGGTTGAATCGCGCACCGGACTGTTCTCCACATGAAGACTGGCACTGCTCGAATACCTCCGCGGCGCCGATCGGTGCATCAACGGCCCGTCAAACGGATCACGCTCAATGGGAGCTATACAATATCCCCTTGGCGTCGGCCTCGGTTGTGGTGTTCGCTTTGACCGCGCCAGTGGTGGGGTCATACACCCAGCCCACCGTGGCGGTACCCGAGTTTGCCTGAACGTCAATCCCGGTAGCCCCCTTATTGGCCCCGACCGGCAGCGTCGGCACCGCTCGGAGGTATGGCCCGTACACATGCGTCGAATCCTTCGTGCCCACGGGCACCCCCGCGTCGTCGGTGTACTGCAACAGCGCCTTGGGCATGTCGGACACGGCCGGATAATTGCCCGAATGTTCCGTCTGATAAAGGTCCAGCGCCTGCCGCAGGATCGACAGGTTCTGCGAAAGCGCCGAATCGGCCGCCCCGCTGGCCCCCCGGCTCATCTTGGGGATCGCGATCGCCCCGATGATCGCAATGATCACCACGACGATCACCAACTCGATCAAGCTGAACGCGAGCTTACCCCTGGTCATCGATGCGCGATTTCTCATGCCTCGTCCTTTAAACGTGGTCCCTCCTCATATCGTCGGCGCGCAGGACCGCTCACTTAACACCCCCGGCCCCCTGACGCGCGCCAGCGCCGCCGGTATACTCGAACCGTCGCCGCGATGATCGGACCCTACAGGAAGCGCTACATGCCCCACTCGCTGTTCCGTACGTTCTTTGCCGGCGCCTTTTCGGCGATCGTGCTGCTCGCCAGCGGCTGTGCTCACCACGCCCCTTCGCCCAAACCCGGCCAGTTTGTGCAGCGCCGCGGCGACGAGATCGTCGTCTGCGGGCAGCTCGTTCACACCGGCGCGCCGGTCGTCACCTGGATGGACCCCGGCGGCTTCGACGCTTATCGAACCGAGCGCCACTTCGCCCCGTTTGCCGACGCGGACTTTGATTCCTCCAGCAAAGCTGTCGCGGCTCTCAAGACTCCCAATCGCTACGGCGTCCGCTTCGCCACCGCCGCCAAAGATGAAGCCCAGCAAGCGCTCCGCGGTGGGCCGCCGCTTACTCCAGAACAACTCGAGCGCGTCCGCAACGGCGGGTGGCCCCTGCCGCTCCTTCAGGACAAGGTAGACCAGTTTGTCCTTCACTACGACGTCTGCGGCACGAGCCCCCAGTGTTTTAACATCCTTCACGATCACCGCGACCTGAGCGTTCATTTCATGCTCGACCTCGACGGAACGATTTACCAGACGCTGGACCTGAAAGAACGGGCGTGGCATGCCACCATCAGCAACGACCGCTCCGTCGGCATTGAGATCGCGAACATCGGCGCCTACGGCAAGGGCGGTGAAGACGGGAATCCACTGGCCGATTGGTACCGCAAGGACGAGAACGGCCACACGCGGATCGTCGTGCCGCTGGCACTCGGCGGCGGAAAATGGCTGCGCACGCCAAACTTTGTCGGTCATCCCGCGCGCGACGAACCGGTCGTGGGTGAGGTCCAGGGGCATCGACTGAAGATGTACGACCTCACGCCACAGCAGTACGACTCGCTTACGAAGCTGACGGCCACCCTCTGCATGGTTTTTCCCAGGATCACCTGCGATTATCCGCGCGATGGGAAGGGGCAACTCATCACGCACAAACTCGCCGACGAGCAACTGGCAAACTATCGCGGCGTGCTCGGGCACTATCACATTCAGACCGACAAGACGGACCCGGGCCCCGCGCTGCAATGGGATCGCGTGATCCAGGGAGCACGGGCGCTGATGAGGGAACCGAATGCTCTGGCTCGGAATTGACATCGGCGGCACGTCCGTCAAGCTCGCCTGCGTCAACCCATCGCAAACTGTGTGGATCGCCCGCAGCGCCATGTATCAGCGGCCCAACAAGGCGGAGCTGATCGCGGCCGTGCGCCAGGCTCTGGCGGGCCACGATGAATGCTACGACGCGGTCGGAATGTGCGTGCCTGGCTTACTGGACAAGACCACGCGCACCGTCACCTTCTCGGTCAACGTGCCGGGCCTTACCGGGCAGCGGATGGACCAACTGGTCAGCGAATCGCTCGGGACGAACGCCCCGTCGCCCACGTTGCTCACCGACGCCAATGCTGCCGGTTACGATTTCTACACGTCGCGAAAACTTACGGGCCGGCTCATGCTCCTGGTGCTGGGCACCGGGATCGGCGCTGCGGTCATCGATGAAGCAGGGCCGCTTGCCGTCGATGGCGATTCGCCGGGTCACTTTGGGCAGCTCGACGTGTCGATCGAGGGCGAACCGGTCGTCGGTCCCGATTCGGGTGCGGGGAGTCTCGAGGGATACCTCGGCGTGGCGGCGCTCCGCCAGCGGTACGGCGACGATTTTAGCCAGAAGCTACCGACACTCCCCGCGACCGAACCCCCCTACCGTGCTTTGGCGCGCGCCATCCGCATCGGTCACGCGATCTACCGTCCACACCACGTCGGCCTTGCCGGCGGCATCGGCAATGCCCTTGGGCCGATCCTCCCGGCGCTTCGCCAACTCGTTTCTGATCGCCTCACCAATATTGCCCGCACTGACTGGACGCTCTTCTGCGGCGACAGCGATTACCACGCCGCCCTCGGCGCGGCCAAGCTCGCCGGGCGCGATGGATGAACTGCGTTGCGTCAAGAAAAGAGCCACGGCTGGAGATCCAACGGGTGCGTGATACGATCGGCGGATTCAGGTGGCATGGGCTACCAGCCCATGTTCGCGGTACTCCGCGAAGTTCGATCCGTACTCGGATCGAATCAGCCAGAGCGGAGCGCTCTTTTACACGGTTGAATCGAAGATCGCTCCGCTCTTGCTTTCTTGGCCGGAGTACCGGCCAACGTTGCGGAATACCGCAACCACGGGCTGGTAGCCCGTGCCACGAAATGCCGCCAATTCTGTCACGCACCCCGATCCAGCCGTGGCCCGTGCGTTCGAACGAACAGGCGGCATTTAAGCGGTCGGCTTCCGCGATACATGATCGGCGTGCGCCATGTGATGCACGTGATGCATGTGGTGCTGATGGTGCGACTCGCCGGTGCCGCCGATGTTGCCGGGGCCGCTGCCGACGTTCGGCTTCTTCGCCACGGCGGGCTTGAAGACGCGGATCGAGGCGCTGGCGTTGGAGGTTGCTCCGTCCACGTCCGTCACTATGGTCTTGGCCGAGTAGATACCGGCCGAGGCGTAGGTGTGGGTGCCGGTCACGCGGAAGCCGCCTTTGGAGCGACTGGAGATCGCGCCCGGGCTGCTGGTGCCGTTGCCCCAGTTGATGCTGGCGGTGAAGTCGCCGGCGGCGGAAGTCGTATTGGGATCGGTGAAGAAGGCGACGCTGGCCATCATGGCGACGCCGCGCGTGCCCGTCAACGATCCGCCCACGGTTTTTCCACCTGCCCTGTTAGACTGAGGTTCTCCACGCCGCGTCGCCTGCACCTTGTGGCGAAAGGGGCGCACCGTCCGCAGCCTCAAAAAAATGAGGCGGCAGCAAAGCGCTCTGCGGCGCGAGCCTCAAAAAAAAACGGCTTACAACCGCGCTCTATGTCGTCTAGGCAAGATGGGGACTAAATCTAAAAAGGGGGACGTGCAACGGCTTTAACGGGATCATGACCTGCGCCGGTGATGCCGCTTATCAGCATTGTTCGATGCGATCCGGTTGCGATGACCGGTAATCCCACGCCTGCGAATTGAACTGCGAGCCGGCGATGACCCGCCGCCGGCGGTTACCGGGTCAAGATTCACGGGGCGCACGGCGCATCAAAAATCGGCGGGCACGAGTTACCGGCCGGCGTCTGAGTTGCCGCGTTCTCTACCGAAACAGCGTCTTCGGTCTGCCCTGCGTGTTGTATTGTGTCGTTACGATTCCCGCCCAAACCCCACGAGGACTTCCGTCTGCCGACAGTCGTGCCCCTGCAAATATGCTCGCTGCCCGCGCCAGCGGCGCGCGAATGACAGGAGAGGCATGCTTCCCTGAGGCAGCCCGCTTGGTGCCGTGCCCGCGATGACGGTGAACGACCTCATTCCCCGCCACAGAGACTGAATCCGTCTGGGGTGCCGCCCAGGGAGCAGTCGCTATTGCCCCTGATGCCGCCGCCTGGGCTGGCGCGGCCCCGACCGTCGGCGCCGTAATCAGCACCAGCTTCGTCAAAAACCCCGTCTGGTTGTTCCGCGCCACAAGCTGATCCGTCACGTCCACCATCCGGTCCCGGGTGTAGTCGTAAACATTCGCGATCGACGGCGGATTCAAAAACCCCGTCTGATTGTTGCGCGCGTTGATCTCATCCGTTACGTCCACGATCGCATTGCCTGGCGTATCCCCGCTCTCCCCCACCGCGTTTCCAAAATAGAACACATCCGCTGCCGCCAGCCCGGTATTCGCATCCGCCAGCATCGTCACCTGCAGCCATTTCTTCTGCACCGTGCCATCCGGCCAGACAATCTCCACCCGATCGCTCCCCCCCGCGCCCGCCCCGCGCCGAATCACCAACGGAATCGGCGCTGTCGCCGGCAACCAACTGCTCGTATCCGATGTGTTCCCCACCACGAACGTAAAATCGGCGGCCGATAACCCCGATCCGCCCGGCAATCCCGTCACGTCGATCATCACGCCATTGATGCCCTTGTCGTAGCTCGTGTAGTTCGCAAACGTCGCCGTCTGCCCCGGAAGCAGCGCCTGTTTATCGGACGCAATCGCACCATCATCCGAGGGAGCTGCCGCCGGATCATTCCCGTCCCAGAAACTGTTGTTGTAAAAGACGTACCGTCCCGCCACCGTCGCCTGGTTGGCAACCTGCCCGCTGGTCGACGCCGTAATCGCCCCAGCCACCGCGTTTACGGTATAGGCGCCCGCACCACCCGGCGCGGTGTACAGCCCGTTCTGATCGATCGAGCCCACGCCTACGACGGACCACGCAAAGGGCGGCGGCGCACCCATCGCCATCGCGAACTGATCGTACATCGTCGCGGTGAACTGCTGCTGCGACCCCGGATAGATCGTCGGGTTACCCGGCGTCAGCACCGCAAACGTCGGCGTCGCTGCGACGTTCACCGGCACATCGCTCACGACCGACGCCCCCAACTCATCGCCGATCGTCACACGCAACACATACGCACCGGCGCGCGTGAACGTCGCGAGGGCATTCTTGCTCGAATTAGCGCCGTTCTGATCAAAAGTCGCCGTCCCGCCCGGCGGCGCACTGAACACGCTCCACGTGTATCGAAGCTCTGCCTCCCCGTCGTCCGCATCCGCCCCCAGCACGCTCAAGTTCGTGCTCGTGCCCGTCACTGGTGACGGTGTCGCGCCGGCCGGCGTCGCCACCGTTGGCGCCGCGTTCACGTTCGTCGTCACAAACGCGGTGTTCGTCACGTCCGCGTTGTTGATCGTCACCGGCTGGCTCGCCTGCGTAAACGTATAGCCCGCCAGCGTCGGCGTCACCGTATAAATACCGTTGGCAAGCGCTGAAAAAGCAAAGTCACCGTACATGTCCGTGACCGTGATTACCGGCCCGCTTCCGCTGTCCGCCGACACCGTCACGCCCGCAAGGGGCTGCGTCCTGTCCGTGATTCGCCCGCGCAAAACGTACGCGGCCGTCGCCGTCGCGGTGAAATTCAATCCACTCGTCGACCCGGCCACTTGCGCGGGGCTGGTCCAACCGGTCGGCGTCAGCGTGTATCCCGGCGCCGTCGCCGTCACGTGCCACGGCCCGTTCGGCAACGGTCCCAATGACCAAAAACCCCCCTGAAGTCCCGTTCCCCCCTTGGCCGTCGTCGTGTGGATCCCATCGGTGATCGTCGCCGTCACCGTCGATGGCAACCCCGCGATCGCTCCCGATATGAATCCCCCGTTAGCCTGAAAATGTCGCGTCGCATCCGCAAAATTGATCGAAACCGTACCCGCCTGAAACGTCAGCCCCGCCTTCGTCGCCGTCATCGGGTAGGTGCCCAGCGGCTCGAAAAACGTGTAGTTCCCCGAAGCATCCGTCGGCTCGCCATGCCCATTCCCGTCCGTCACGATCGCGCCGGCCACCCCCACCGTCCCGTCGTACGTCACCTTCCCCGAAATTTTGTACACGTGCGGCGTCGCCGTGAAGTCCACGTTCGGCATCGTCTGCGACGACCCGGTCACCGTCACGTTGTTCAGGAAATCCGCCCTCGTCAGGTTCCACGCCGCCTTCGCCGCAGTCATCGCATAGGATCCCGCTGCTACGTTCACGAGCGTATACGTCCCATCCGCGTCCGTATACGCTTCCCGATAATTGAGATCGGATGTAAGCAGCCCGTTATAAACGCGCACGTCCGCCACCGGATTGCCGCTGGTATCCAGCACGCGCCCCTTGATCGTATTCGTCACCGCCGGGCTCCCCACCGCGATGAGCACCGACTTGCTGAACGATTTCCCCTTCATGTCGCTTACCGTCAACCGCACGCGGTACTGCCCCGCCGTCCCCCAGGAATGGCTCGCCGTCGCTGCGTCCGTGCCAAATGCCTTGTCCCCAAAGTCCCAGTAATACGCCAGCGCATCCCCGTCCACATCCGTCGCATTCGCCGTGAAATTGACGGTGGTCCCCGGCGCCACGCTCAGGGCGCTGGGCGTCACCGACCCCGTCGGCGCATGGTCGGCCGCCGACGATCCCAGATTCACCACCACGTCCATATATGGCGGCTGCCCATTCGCCGCCGCGTGCATTGCGGTCGGCGTGATGTGAATCCCCGACACGTTATCATCAAATGTCCGCCCCGCCACCAGATACGAATCCGTCTTCCCGTCCACGCTATTCGGCGTCGTATCAAGCAGCTCGGTCCCGCTGTTGCTGTTGCCGATCGCCCCTCCGAAGGGAGACCACCTCAACCCCACGCCGTTCATCACCCACGGGTTCGAGCTCCACCCCGCGTTCTGGCGGAAGTCCAGCCAATAGTGCCGCGCGTCCTTCGTCACGTCGATCGCGTACAGCGCGCTGGCGCTCACGGTGCCGCCGAGGTCGTTGGCGCTGAGCTGAAACGTCCCGCCGGCCGCGACGTGCGCCACGTTCGCGTCGGGAATCCAACCCAGCGACCACTTGTAATACACGTTGTAGTGCTGCGCCCCACCGCCCGCCGGCCCCATCACGTCAAACGGATCTCCGTACTCCACGTTCGTCCCCGTCCCGATGACCGTTTGCGGATCCGTCAGGGACCAACTGTTGGCGTGCCAGTTGCCAAAATTGTGCCCGAACTCGTGCTCGGCAACACCCGCCGTCGAGGTCTTCAACCAAACCCCGCGCGCCCCCACGTACGCCTGACCGGCGTAGTTCCCGGGCCCGCCGTTGAACCGCACGGCATCCAAGTCGAACAGCGCCGTGTCCCACGCCGGGTTCGCCGCCTTCGCCGCCGCGATGGCGTCATTTCTCAGCGAAAAATCCCCGTGCGACAGATAATATGCCTGCGTCTGCGGCAGCACGATCAGGCCCGTCACCGTCGTCGTCAGCGACGCCTGCCCGAACGAGTCGTCCAAAATGAACTGATTCACCACCCCCATCTTGGTCGTCACCGCCGCCGCCGATTCCGGGTCCGTCGTCGGCGTGTCCGAGTACGTCGCCCGAATGTACAACACCGTCTTATTGCCCGTCGTCCACGGATCAGACGGCAACGATGCCGGCGCGGCGCCCGTCGGACCATACGATGTGGTGTACCCGGTGCTGCCGTCGGTGTAGTCGGCCACCACCAGCGACCCGGTCTCTGCTCCATCCCCGTCGTTGATCTGCTTACCATCCGCACCGATGCCATGCAGAAGCATGCGCTTCTCCAGCGCCTCGACCACGGGCCGCGTGCAAGCCATCAGCGGAGCGACAAGTCGCATAAGGGATGTCTTCTCGGAAAACGTAGCGGCGTCCCCCTGCCACTCAGCCGCGTGCTGCTGCCCTTGGCAAATGGCTAATGTAGCCGGATGCTGTTCGCCAACGCAAACGAAATCATGGGAGGCCGAGTGACCATAACTCCCACAAGTGTCGCAATGGCAAAAGATACCGGACGTAACGCCTGCGCCCGCAACGGGCGGGCCGATAAGCGGCGATTCCGCCAGGACCATCAGTGTTGTTAAGATGCGATGAACCCCCAGAAATTTGCCCGGCACCCGGCGCACCCTTCCCCAGCCGATCTATACAATGGACGATACCGATATCACGGCTCTTCGGCCCTCGGTCGCAGGCAAACTTTGCAGTTTATTGGTCCTTCTCCCATGCTTGACGGCACAGACAGCGGCACATTGACTCCCCTCGCCCCTTTCCCCTCCCCCGAGGCCGGCGCGCCGACGCGCGCCGCCGTCGAAGGCAACGGCGACACCCGCGAGCTGCCCCTGCCCTCCCATCCCGAGTTCCTCAACCGCGAGCTCTCCTGGCTCGAGTTCAACCGCCGCGTCCTCCACGAGGCAACCGACGAACGCAACCCGCTCCTCGAACGCGTCAAGTTCCTCGAGATCTTCACCAGCAACCTCGACGAGTTTTTCATGAAGCGCGTCGGCGGCCTCCGCCGCCAGGTCAACGTCGGGGTCGTCTCCCACACCATCGACGGGCTGACCCCGCACCAACAGATGGTCGGTATCCGCAAGGCCGTCATCCCCATGCTCCAACAGCAGGCCGACTGCTTCGCCCGCTCCGTTCGCCCCGCGCTCGCCGGCCATGGTATCCACCTCCTCGAATGGACCGACGTCCCCCCCGAGCAGCGCGAGGCCGCCCGAAAATTCTTCCGCGCCAACATCTTCCCCGTCCTCACCCCCCTCGCCGTCGATCCCGGTCACCCCTTCCCCTTCATCTCCAACCTTTCCGACTCGCTCGGCGTCATCCTCTCCCACCCCAACCACGACGAGCGCCTCTTCGCCCGCGTCAAAGTCCCCGAAACGCTCCCGCGCTGGATCCGCCTCGGCTCCGGTGAAACCAACGGCCGATTCGTCTTCGTCCGCGTCATCGACATCGTCAAGGCCAACCTCCAGGACCTCTTCCCGGAGATGACCGTCGTCGACGTCATGCCGTTCCGTTTGACGCGCAATGCCGACGTCGAGCACGATGACGAAGACGCCGAGGATCTCCTCGAACTCGTCGAATCCGAGCTCCGCGCGCGCCGCTTCGCAAAGGTCGTCCGCCTCGAGCACGGCCCCAACCCCAATCCCTGGATCCTCAAGTTCCTCATGCAGGAGCTCGGCCTCACCGAGCTCGACGTCTTCGAGCTCCCCGGCGAACTGGATTACGGCGACCTCCGCCCGATCAGCGACCTCGCCCTCCCCAAGCTGCGCTTCGACCCGTGGACGCCGGTCGTCCCCCCGAGCATCGCCGACGATGAATCCGACATCTTCTCCCTCATCCGCGCCGGCGATCTGCTGATCCACCACCCCTACGAGTCGTTCAATCATTCCGTCCAGCGCTTCGTCGAAGCCGCCGCCGCCGACCCTAAAGTCCTCGCGATCAAGATGACCGTCTATCGCACCGGCGACGACAGCCCCTTCATCCACACGCTGATCCGCGCCGCCGAGGCCCGCAAACAAGTCGTCTGCCTCGTCGAGCTCAAGGCGCGCTTCGACGAAGAGCGCAACATCCTCCTCGCTCAATCGCTGGAAAAAGCCGGCGTCCACGTCGTCTACGGCATTCAGGGCCTAAAGACTCACACGAAGACCACCCTCGTCGTCCGCCAGGACCCCGACGGCATCCGCTGCTACGCGCACATCGGCACCGGCAACTACAACGTCGCCACCGCGCGCCTCTACACCGACCTCGGCCTCTTCACCTGCAACCACGCAATCACCGAAGACCTCGTCGAGCTCTTTCACTATCTCACCGGCCGCTCCCTGAAAAAGGATTACCGCAAACTCCTCATCGCCCCCGTCAACATGAAGTCGCGCTTCCTCGACATGATCAACCGCGAGGCCGAAATCGCCCGCCGCGGCCAGCCCGCCCGCATCGTCGCCAAGATGAACAGCCTTGCCGACGGCGAAATCGTCCGCGCCCTCTATGCCGCCTCACAGGCCGGCGTCGAAATCGACCTCATCATCCGCGGCGTCTGCACGCTCCGCCCCGGCGTACCGGGAATGTCCGACCGCATCCGCGTCCTCTCCGTCATCGGCCGCTTCCTCGAACACTCGCGCATCTTCTACTTCCAGAACGCCGCCAAAGAACCCGTCGACGGCGAATTCTCCATCGGCTCCGCCGACTGGATGTTCCGCAACCTCGAGTACCGCGTCGAAGCCGTCGTCCCCATCGAAGACCGCGTCCTTCGCGAAAAACTCTGGGCCATCCTCCAGATCATGCTCCAGGACCATCGCCAGGGCTGGGACATGCACGCCGACGGCTCCTACACCCAACGCTCGCCCATCGACCCGGAAAAAGAAATCGGCACGCATCTCACTCTGATGGACATCGCGCGGCCTAGATCCCCCGCCAGGCTCACGGCCGTTTCCCCCCTTCCCCCCGTCTAGCCCGTCGCTCTGCGACATCCATCTGCCCGCCCATGCCATCGGACACAAAACAGGAATCACGCTCGGTCCCACTCGGGTCGCGGGAATGATACAATGCGGCCAGTAATCTGAAGCAAAAGGTAATCATCATGACCGTACAGACGTTGACGCTGGGTAAGAAGAAGTTTGTAATCGTCCCCGAAAAGGACTTCCGCCGATTACAGCAGAAAGCCGAGGAGATCAGCACCCAGGACAAAGGTGATATCGCCGAAGCCAAGCGTCGGCAGCGCGAGCCGTCCGTTCCGCTCGCAGCCGTGCGAAAACGGTTCGGGCTATGAGCATTGCTTACGCCGTCAGTTTCAAAGCCAGCGCCGATAAGGCGCTGGACAAACTGCCAAAGTCGGTTCAGATTCGCATCATCGAAAAGTCGATCGCGCTGGCGAGCGATCCCCGCCCGCCAGGCGCCATAAAGCTTGCCGCCGCCGGCGGCCTATGGCGCATTCGCATCGGCGACTACCGAATCGCGTATCTAATCGACGATCAAACCCGAACCGTGGATATCCGAATTGTGGCCCATCGGCGCGAAGTGTACCGGGGGCTATGAGAGTGTTCTGTGCTCGCGCCGCATACGCGACTCATCGCATCTTGCCTGCCCTCAACTCCAGATTATCTCGATCTCTTCGAATCCCGAATCGCCCGATAGCTCTTCTCCATCGCCTTCACCCGATCGGCCTGAGCCGGATCGGCAATCAGGTTCGATCCCTCGGCAAGGTCGTTCTTCAGGTCGTAAAGCGCGGCGGCCTTGTCCTCGATGTTCGTGACGAGTTTCCAATCGCCCTCGTAAAGCGCATGGGCCATCCCGTCGCTGGCGGACGGATTCTTCTTGAGCTTGCGCTTGGCGGCCTTTCCATCCTCCTCCTCCTTTCCGAAAAGCTCCCTGACCGTGCGCTTGGTTTCCTTGCCCGTCAGCACGCCGCCCTTGATGCCGCCGTCGGTAAAGGCATCGCGCCCCGGCGAGGACTGCACCAGCAGTTGGTCGCGCACCGGCTTTGAGTCGTCGCGCTCTCCGACCAATACCGGCACGAGGCTGACGGCGTCGAGGCACTGGCCGTCGGGAATCTTCACGCCCGCCAGTTCGAGCGCCGTCGCCACGATGTCGTGGGTGCACACCACCTGGTTGCGCATGGTGTTGGGCGGAATCTTTCCGGGCCAGCTCACGATGAACGGAACCCGGTGCCCGCCCTCGCCGATGTACGATTTCAATCCCCGCAATCCCCCCACCGCATCGTGACCGAGATCCTGCTCGGCGGGGATGCCCCCGTTGTCGCTCGTAAAGCAAATGACCGTATCGCCCGCCAGCCCGCGCTTCTCGAGCATCTCCACGAGCTTCGCCAGCAGCACATCCGTCTCCAGAACCATGTCGGTGTGCGGGCTCAGCTTCGTCTGATCGCGCAGCGCCGTGCCGCGAATCTGCTCCGCCGGCGCGTACGGCGCATGCGCGCCATCGGTGCAGAAGTGCATGAAAAACGGCGCTGTGGCGCCTGACGCATTGTTCCTGGCAATCACGTCGTCGAGAAACTTCTCCGCATGGTCCAGCAGCCTGCCGCCGATGTCGCTGTTCTGCCAGTCCGGCTCGGAATAGTTGGCGGCTCCGTCGGCGTGCAGCAGCTTCTCAACACCGCAACTGGGCAGCTCGTTCTCGAGAAACACATGCGGCAGCGCCTGGTGGCCGCGCGGAATGATGACCGAATAATCCAAGCCCCAGCGCCTGGGCCCCTCGATCATCGGCCGGCCGAAGTCCGGCCCGCCATCCGTCATCGCGTGCTGCCCGCCGAAACCCGCCTTGCCGAACATCGCCGTGCGATAGCCCGCCTCCTGCAACAGATTCGCCACCGTCTTCTGACCCGGCCGAAGCTGCGATGGCACGTTAAAGTCCCAGGTCCCACCCGGAGCGCGGCCCCGCCACGGGAAATTCCCCGTCAGCATCGAGTAGCGCGTCGGCGAGCACAACGCGGCCGGCGTGTGCGCGTGCGTGAATCGCATCCCCTCGCGCGCCAGCCGGTCCACATTCGGCGACGGAATCTTCCCGGCGGCGTTGTAACATTGGTAGTCGCCCCACCCGACGTCGTCGGTGAGCATCACAAGGACGTTGGGTTTCGTCGCCTTGGCGTCGGCAGCGGCGCGCAGCGCGCCCATCGGCGCGAGCAACATAGCCGTGAGCGCGAAAATGGCGGCGCGTTTCATGCTCATGCTTCACGGCCTCTCAAACCCCGTGATGGTGTAAATCTGTGCCGGCGCCGACCCCGCCGCTCCCCAACTCCGATCGGTGCTGAACGCAATCGCGGAATTGCCGTTGAAGAAACCCAACCGCGGCTGCCCGCTCGTCACCGGACCGTACGAAAGCGCCTTCGCCAGATATCGCACCTGGCCCGTCGCCCGATCCATCAGCCAGATCTTCCCGCCCTCGTCGCCGTCGGGGCGCGTCGCGATCGCCACCAGCGATCCGTTCGGAGAATAGCTGCCGTAAAACACCGGCACGTACTTCGGGTCTTCCTTGCCAAACGGACCGATCTGCCGCGATCCCACCGTCGCGGGCGTCAGTCCCTCAATGAGCTTCCCCTGCGCGTCGGCCAATTCGAATTCCGTCCACAGGCGATCCACCGCCACATGCTGCCCGTCCGGCGTCCACAGCATGTGCGGCCCCTTGGCGTGGTCGTGCCACTGCACCGATTTGAGCGGCGACACCGTCCAGTCGATCAACCACAGGTTTCGTGAAGCGCCATCCGTCGCCTTGTCGTTGAGCGGATTGTGCCGGTACATGATCAGGTTGCTGAACCGAGGATTGATGCGCAGCCGATGGAACGACGATTCCTTCTCGGAATCCGTAAGAGCAATCGCCTGCGGTTCGCGCCCGCCATCGGGCGCGGTGCCATCGTGCCAGACGATGTAGAGCGCGTTATTCACCGAGAAAGCGACGAGGTATTTGTCGGCGGTTTTGTCGAACGTGGCCGGAGACGTCTTGATCTTCGACGTAAGAGCCGCCGAAAACTGCTTGCGCGTGATCCGGAGCTCCTCCTCCCTGCCGGCCTTGGCCAGGCGG
>JBBRIN010000009.1:0-18913 GCA_038221115.1 Tepidisphaerales bacterium | reverse complement strand
CTCACGCTGACCGTGCAGGTTTCGGTCAGAGCGAGCAGCTAGGATGGCTCGATCTTCATCATCGCTCCTTCGGTAGCCACGCCTTGTCGAAGGGCGGGCGGGCCAGGGGCCGGCGGATCGTCAATGCGCCGACAAACGTCTATTACGTCGGGTCGAGCCTTACGGTTTTGCGGCAATCCCCCAATTTGCCGCTCCGCAGCCCGGCCCGCGCATACTGAGCGGCGTACTTTAGCGACAGAGGAAAATCCGTCAAGCGGTCTATCCGTTGCCCGACCGCTGGATAATTAAAGCACCTCGTCTCCGTCCCCTCCTCCGGTATTCCGGGGGAGGGTTAGGGCGCGGGCCTCGCTCGGGTGCGCCATTTCAATCTGGCCCTCAGTAGCCCGTTGACGGACGCATAAGAAAACCCGGCCCTGTTTGGAGGCCGGGTTCCCTAGTTGTGCATACTGCCTCGAGGCCCCGAAAAGGCCCCGATCGAGCTGCGCCGACAGCTGCGTGTACCGCAGGAATCGCACCTACGGTAGCCGCCCCCCCGAATCACTGCATCGCCGCATCCCCAAACGCCTGAGAATGCAACTGCCGCCGGGTCGGGTAGTCCACGTGTCCGTCGCAAAACAAAACATTCCCACGCGCTTCCGGGTTCGGAATCGGCTTCGTATCCGTTGAAACGTCCGGCTCCTTCAGGTTCGACCGGTCGTGCCTCAACGCCATAAGGTTCACATGCTTCCCATTGGTCCAGGCCTCACCGTTTCCGTCGTCGAGCGTCGCCTGGTCTTCCTCGTACATCAGCGCCTTGTCGGCCGAGCGACGCACCTGCGTCAGCTTCTGGCAGATCGTCGTGACGCTCCGCACGGGTGATGCCGCCGCCAACGCATTGGAACTCACCGCCGGGCTCAGCAAGTAACTGCACGTCAACCAATTCATCGAATAGCTGAACTTATAAAGCCCTTGCGCTGCGCTGTTGGGCTTCACGCGAAGGTTCCAGTCATCCGATGGACACCGCAAAACCCCCAGATTCGTCGGGCTCAGCGGCAGATACCGCCCGATCGCCGATTCATCCACCCTGGCAATTCGGTCCAGCTGCCACCACAAAAAATCCTCCGGCCGCTCTGCGCCCCCGTTCCGAGCGTCCATCGGGAAAAACCCCTTGTTTGCATTCGTGTACATGACCATCGCCTGCCCCAGCGAGTGCAGATTCGCCCCGCACTTGATCCGGTTCGCGCTCTCCCGCGCCTTACTTAGCGCCGGCAGCAGAATGCTGATCAACAGCGCAATGATCCCGATGACCACCAGCAACTCGACCAGCGTAAACCCGCCGGACCGGCGGCAACTTCGGACAGGCATGATTCACTCCGCTTGGTTATTCGATGTCGGGAAAGGAATAGGCCTGTGTGTGGGCCAGGTTGCGTGCGACAAAGTCAACGTGGCCGTCGCAGAACAGGCAGTTGCCGCGGGCGTTGGGGTTCGGAATGACGCTCTTACTTCCGACGTCTGGCTCCGTCTGGTTTGCACGGTCGTGCCGTAGTGCCAGGAGGTTGGGCGCGGTGGTCATCGGAGTCACCTTATTCACCAGGTTTCCGTTGCCGTCGTCGAGGGTGTTTTCCGCTTCCTCGTACATCAATATCTTGTTGGCCCCGCGATGGACCTGAGTCAGCTTGTAGACGACGTGGGCGTAGCTGCCGAGTTTGGCGGGGGTCCCGGCGTCGGTGCCCTTGAACGCGCCGCCGATCTTTCCGTCATTCGATCCACCGGCGATGCAGTAGTTGTATGAATAGCTGAAGTAGTATGGACCGGGTTTTGCCCCCGGCGTCCCCTTGACGCGCTGCATGTACTCGTCGGATGGGCAGCGCATCAGGGAGAGGGTCTTGTTCGACCAGCCGCCCACATATTGTGAAAGCGACGACTGATCAACCTTGTCGAAACGGCCGGCGTCAGATTGCCACCAGAGGAAGTCTTCGGGAGCTTTCTCCGTCGTGCGCGCGGGGAACGGAAGAAAGCCGCGATTGTTATTCGTGTACATCAGGTTCGCCTGCCCCAAATTGCGCAGGTTCGCCATGCATTTGATCTTGTTCGCGCTCTCCCGCGCCTTGCTCAACGCCGGCAGAAGAATGGAAATCAGCAGCGCGATAATCCCGATGACCACCAGCAATTCGACCAGGGTGAACGCGTGACGCTTGAAACGTTGCATGGGCATACCATCGTCTACGAATGAGAGGGGCGGGGGGATCGAATCAATGTAGGTGAAAGGCCCTAGCAGAGCAAGATCAGACCCGCCCAGTGCAATGATTGCACGATTGGACAACCGCTCCCAAAAGTACAGCCATCCAGCACTTGTGAATGGATTAAACTCCGGCGCGGCCGAGTGATACAATGAGCACAATGCGCGATGCTAAAGAACTTCTGGATCAGCACTTTCTCGAAATGCGCTGGCGCTGTCTGTCCCTCGCGGCCGACCTCGACCGCGTGCAGCGCGGCGGCAACGGCGCGAGCCTCCTCCAGTCTGATCCGCGCATCGCCAACCTCCGGCGAGCGATGGCGATGCTGTTTGAGCAGTCCCCAACCCCCAACCGCGCCGAGCGCGTACAGGACATCTTTACCGATCACACGCCCCCCCCACCGTACAAAACCAAAAAATAGGAAGGCAACGCAGCTCCGTGAAGTACATCGACCCGCACATCCACTGCGTGAGCCGCACCACCGACGACTACCAGTTCATGCAGCGGTGCGGCGTGGTGGCGGTCTCCGAGCCGGCGTTCTGGGCCGGCTATGACCGATCGAGCGCATCCAGCTTCGCGGATTACTTCCGGCACCTGCTCGACATCGAGCCGAAGCGCGCCGCGCGCTACGGCATCGACCACTACGCCTGGCTCTGCATCAACGCCAAGGAAGCCGAAAACGTCGAGCTGTCGCGCGAGGTCATCAAGCTCATCCCCCCCCTGCTCGATCATCCCCGCGTCCTCGGCATCGGCGAGATCGGCCTTAACAAAAACACCCGGAATGAAATCACGGTGTTCGAGGAGCAGGTTGAGATCGTCGCAAAGTACGATCAGCTCATCCTCATTCACACCCCGCACCTCGAGGACAAGCACAAGGGCACCGCGATCATCACCGACATTCTAAAGAACGATCCCCGGATCAAACCCCAGCGCGTCCTGATCGACCATTGCGAGGAACACACGATCCGCATGGCAAAGAACGCCGGCTTCTGGTGCGGCCTGACCATCTACCCGGTGACAAAGGTAACCCCGCAGCGCGGCGTGGACATCTTAGAGCACTACGGCACCGACCAGATCATGGTCAACAGCGCCAGCGACTGGGGCGAAAGCGGCCCTCACATGCTCATCGACACCGCGATCGAGTTCCGACGCCGCGGCCACACCGAAGCCGAGGCGACCAAGGTCTTCCACAACAACCCCTGCGCCTTCTTCGGCCAGAGCCCCAAGTGGAAAGTGCAGCCGATCGCTTAGCCGCTGGCCCGCAGGGCCGCTCCTCGCCGCTAAGTTCCACAGTCGCGGTCGTCCATTTAGGGCGGCATCATCTCATTCCCATTTTTCGGGGGAGTAACCCTCGATTGTGGTCCGCCGCAACAGAACTGTCATGCTCCGTCGTCACTCGCCCTTGTCCGACCCACGACCCATGAAAACGCACCTTTTAGCGGCAGTGCCGAAGGCACGCGCTTACCTCGCCCAAAGCGCGCCCCAATTCCCTCGCTTGCGTCTTCGCGATTCATTTTCAGAACAGGCACCCCCAGGCATCTGGCCCCTTCTTCAGGTAGCGCAGATGCTCGCGACCGTTGGTTCGATCACCATCGAGGTTGATGAGGCCCCCGTCTTCAGTGCGGAACGGAGAATTCAAAGGGGATGGAAAATTCAAAGGGGAGAAAATTCAAAGGGGATGAGTACATATTTCGAGGACCAAATCGCCGCTGCCACCCGACGCCCCCACCCCAAACGCATACGCCCGAGCCCTGAACCGAGAACCTCCTCCCCTCCACCCAATATCGTCCTCCTCCACGAACTACCAACTATCAACCACCAACTAACAACCGCCAGGACGCCAGAAAACCTAACAAAATGCGAACTTTGTCGTTGACGCCATTCAGCGTATCCAGTAACATACACCCGTGGCCTGACCCACCCCATTCTCGCACGCGCCGATAGAATTCTATGCAATTTGCACAAACAACGCTCCTGCCCCGTTTCCCTACCCCCCAAAAATCCTGAAAGACGAAAAGACGAACTTGGCAACCCTCAAAACCCGAAAAACTCCTCCCCCATTTTACCAAAACCCCATGTGCCCATCATGATCAACCTGATCAACCTGACAAACTGCCTCACCACGCTCCCCCCTCCCCCTCTGTGTTCGCCCCTTCACCCCGTTAAGATGCCCGCCCGCATGCCCCCTTCCGCCGAACGCTTCGCCCTCGACCTCATCAGCGGCCGACGGCGCGGCCTCTCCGCCTCCCTCCTCCGCGGCACTCTCGCCGCCGCCGAGCCCTTCTATTCAGCCGTCGTCGGTGTCCGCAACGCCCTCCGGAACCACAACCTCGGCGTCAAACGCCTCCCCCGTCCCGTCATCAGCGTCGGCAACATCACCGCCGGTGGAACCGGCAAAACCCCCGTCGTCCAATGGCTCTGCCAGCGCCTCCTCGAAGCCGGCCGCCACCCCGCCATCCTCAGCCGCGGCTACAAGACCGCCGACGAACCGGCCATGCTCGCCGCCCACTTCGGCGCTCGCGTGCCCGTCGGCGTCAACCCCAACCGCTTTGAAGCCGGCCAATCCATCCTCCGCCACCAACCCGATGTCGACGTCTTCGTTCTCGATGACGGCTTCCAACATCGCAAGCTCCATCGCGACGTGGACTTGGTCCTCCTCAACGCCGCCGCGCCCTTCGGCTACAACCACGTCCACCCCCGAGGCCTCCTACGCGAACCGCTCACGGGCCTTCGGCGTGCCAGCGCCATACTCATCACCCATGCCGACCGAGCCACGCCAGCCCGCCTCGTGGAGGTCGCCCAGACCGCCCGCCGCTATCACCCCGACGTCCCCATCCACTACACCACCCACGTCCACACCGGCCTTCGATCCGCCGAGCGATCGCATCATCCACTCTCCGACCTCGCAAACCAACGCGTCCTCATCGTCTCGGGAATCGGAGACCCTCAAAGTTTCGAGGAACAGGTCAAAGGGTACGCCCCTCATGTCGTCGACTGCGTCCGCCGCGCCGACCACTCCCGCTACACCGACGCCGACGTCCGCGCCCTCGCTCAGCAGGCCCGCGGCCTGGGCGCCGACATCATCGTGACGACCGAAAAAGATTGGATAAAAATAGCCGCCGCCGGAGGCGCGGCGGCGGAAATTCCAATATGGAGAGTAGACCTGGCGATCCAGTTTCGGGAAGGAGATGAAGCGAAATTATTCCAGCCGTTGCTTGCCCGAATTGTTTAGCCGGTCTCGCTCGCGAGCCGCGTCCCGATGCGTGTAACAGCGCGCGGACTTTATTCCTGCGTTTGCAGCCCCGCCATCAGGCGATTGGCCAGCTCATCGCCGGGACTGCGCTTCAGCGCCCGGCCGTAGAACTGCACCGCCTCGTCCGCGCGGCCCAGCTTTTCGAGCACGTACCCGGTCATGCACAAGCCCAGCGTGTCATTGACGTCGGTGGAATTCACCTTCTTGAACGCCGCGAGCGCCTCGGGGAGCCGATCCTGGCGAAGCCGCAGGTACCCCATCATCAGGTTCGCTTCATTGCCGTTGGGTTCGATCGAAATCGACTTCTTCAACGACAGCTCCGCCCGGCGGAGGTCGCCCAGTTGCAGGGCCGATTTCCCCAGCCCGAGCCACAGGCCCGGGGCGCTCGGGTCGGTCATCGTCGCGGTCTCAAAATGCTGGCGGGCTTCGCGAAAGCGGCCCAGCTCGAAGCAGCACTCGCCCAGCGTGGCCTGGATGTCAGAACGAGTCGCATACTTCGGATCGTTCAGGAGCCGCGTCAGCGTAATGGATGCATCGTTGTATTCCTTGGCATAGAACAGCGCGAGGCCGAAATGTTCCCTGATCGTGTTGTCGTCCGGAGCGAGCACCGACGCCTGACGAAGCATGTCAGCGCCGGCGGCGAACTTTCGCTGGCCGACGAGGAGCTGGCCGACCGCGTCGCGGATGACGGGGCTGTTTTCGAAGAAAACCACCTTGTCCTGGAGCATCTTCAGCGCTTCGGGTCCACGGTCCATGCCGACCAGCATCTCGGCCTTGGCCAGGAGATACGCGATCTCGGAAGGCGCCTTTTCCGAGGCGTGGCTGTAGAAGTCGTAGGCCAGATCCGCCTTCTGCCACCGCTGATAGACAACGCCGCTCAGGTAGTCGGCTTCGGCATAGTTGGGATTGTACTGGCGGGCAAACCGAAGCTCTTTCTCGGCCAGCTCGAGCTGTGCCTGCTCGATGGCGATCTTCGCCGACAGGACGCGGATGCCGGCGTTTTCAGGATCGAGCTTGATGGCGCCGTTGATCGAGTCGCGGGCCTTGTCCAGGTTGCCGTTTTCAAACTGGTCCTTGGCGAGGCTCGCCATCACGCCGCCACGTGCCCCGTTCCACTGGCGGTTCGCGGTCTCTTTAGGGGTCGGCTTCTTCGCATCCTGCTGGCAGCCGGCCAAGGCGAGGGTCAGAGCGAGAAGAAGAATTTTGGATCGCATGGTCGCCTTTGGTGGAACTTGGAGTCCGCTGGAGCGGAATATGCAGATATCAAACGACAGGGAGGACTGAGGCGATCCTCAGTCCTCCCCTGAAAGGCCGTCCATTACTTATCGGAATCGTCGGGCTCGTCCTTGATCTCCTCCGTGGGGATCTCGGTGACCGTCGTGGGGATCTCCGTAACCGTCACGACAGGTTTGGATTCGGATTTCGCCTCGGGCGCCGTCACCGCGGGTTTGGCCGCCTCGACGAACTCAAAATCATCATCGTCCGGGTCGGTCACGTCCTTCGTCGACGCCTGAGCCGTAGAGGGCTGGGTCGCCGGCGCCAAAGCGGTGGCCGTCGAAGATTGAGTGGCCGGCTGGGTTGCCGGCGCCGCCGCGGCAACGGGCAACGGACGATCCTCAAGCATCATCTTCCGGACGAAGCCGCGGATCGAGCTGTTGTCCGAGGTCGTGATCTCGCGTCCGGTCACCTTCTGCTTCAGGTCGATGGCTTCCGAGAAGCTCGGGTTCAGGTTGGTGGCACAATTCAGGTGCCAGATAGCCTTCTGGCGATCCGGGTTCGGCTTGTTCATCTCCGCGACGGCCTTCTCGTAAGAGCTCTCGGCCAGACGCTCGCGGCCCCAGGGCATCATCCCCTGGCGGACGCCGACGCGCAGCTTCTCGGTCTCCTTCTTCTGCTCCTCGGAGAGCCGCGAGAAGGCCGAGTCGTCCTTGATGATGTGCGGGGTCAGGAGGATGATCACCTCTTCACGCTGAGTGTTGTCCTGCTGGTTGCCGAAGAGCCGGCCCAGGAACGGCACGTTGCCGAGGCCCGGGACCTGGCTCTTGGAGGTCTGCGCCGTTTCGCGGAACAGGCCGCCGATGACGACGGTGTGGCCGTCCTTCACCATGATGTTGGTGGTCGTCTCGGTCGTGAGCTTCGTCGGAGGAAGATCGGCAGCGCGGCTGGGGAGCGGCGTGGAATCCTCCGGGTGGACTTCCATGCGGATATAACCGTCATCGCCGATGTACGGGCGGAAGATCAGCAGCGTACCGGTTTCCAGGAAGTCGACTTCCTGCTGCGACAGACCGTTGGAATTGACCAGCGTCTTGCCGCGGAACGGGTCCTGGCGGGCGACCTTGACTTCGCCTCTCTGCTTGTTGACGACCAGCACCTTGGGGTTGGCCATCACGGTGGTGTTGGTGACTTCCTCCAGCGCCTGGATAAAGGCGGCGACGTTGTTGTAGACGAAGCCGACCTTCAGGCCGCCGGTGGGAAGGCCCTGGGTGAAGCCGGTGTTGACGGCCGTATAGCCGGTGGTGCCGGTGCCGCCGCTGCCGTTGGTGAGCCCGCCGTTTGCGGCGGTGCTGCCGGTGGGGCCGGGAGCGCCGGTCAGCTTGTTGAAGTCCACGCCGCCAAGCAGCGTGAAGTCGATGCCGAGCGAATTGCCCTCGGTCAGCGAGGCGCGCAGGATGGTCGCCTCCACGAGGATCTGCTGCGGCCGCTTGTCGATGTCCTTGAGGATCTTGCGGACGCGCTCGATGTTTTCCGGATAGTCGGTGACGACCATCATGTCTTCGACGGCGTGGGTGTTGCCGCCGGCGTCCTTGGAGGTGCTGTCGATGCCGCTGGCGGCCGGAGTGCTGACCGCAACCTGGCCCTCGGAGCTGAGCACCGGCTTGATCATCGTCTGAGCGTTGACCGCGGGCGTGTAGTAGAGGTGGAACACCTCGGTGGACTGCTTGCGGTCGGACTTGTCGATGTCCGCGATTTCCTTCGCGGAGTACACGTAAATGACGTTGCCCTTCTCGCGATACCCGAAGCCGTTCGCCTTCAGGATGGCGTCGAGCGCCTCCTTGATGGTCACGTCGTACAGGTTGGCGGTCACCGTGCCGCGGACGTCTTTGCTGGGCAGAATGTTGGTGTTGGCCTGCATCGACAGCATGCGCAGCACTTCGACGAGGTTGGCGTCGTTGACGTGGATCTCGACAGTGCCGGCGTCCTTGCTGTAGTTGACCTTGGAGGCGGACACGCTGGTGCCGGCGGGCGGCGTTACGAGCGCGGCCTCAACGGGGATGGCCACCTCGTCGGGGGCGGCGGCGGCAGGCTGGGGCGCCTTGGCCGGTTTGGTGGTCGGCGCCTTATCTTTCGCGGGCGCGGGGGCGGTGACGGCCGGCTCGTCGATGGGGACCACGTAGGTGCCGGTATCGGGCGTGACCGACGGGGTGGGGACGCCTGCCTTGGCCATCCCTGCCGCGACCGCTCCGCTGTTGTAGACGGCCGATGCGGCCAGGAAAAGAATGCCTGCGGTCCGTGTCCAAGTACGCATGGTGTATGCTCTCCGATAGGGCCCCGCGATGCCGAGTCGCACGCTCGTGCCAGCGCCAGAATGGCCCGATTCGTTGGTTGTTTCCGGGCACCGCCGCCGCGTCCCACGTCAGCCGCGGCGCCAAACGTCTGGCACACCGACCGGCCGCCGCACGGGCGACGACACAAATCCCTCGAACTCCGCCATGAGCATCGCCAAGAAACCTTGCCCCAACGCTCACCTGGACAGGTCGTTTTTAAACAGCACCTCGAGCTTGATGCCCTCGCGCTCGAGCGTGATCCCCCGCGGCTCAATTCGGAGCACGCGGAAGTTCGCCACGACGTCACCTTCCTGAAGCAACTGCCCGTCGACCATCGCCCGCGGCGTGGGGCCCGTCAGCACGGATTGCAGGTGCAAGCGGGCGGCCTCTCTCGCGAACCGATCAGCCGCCGGGCTATCACTCTCTAGCTCATCTATTTCTTCGGATCGGATGCCCGGCGACTTTGCCTGCGCATCCGGAAATCCGTCGTGACCCGGTTCACTCGCGCCCGCCGAGGCGCCCGGCGAATTCACCGGCATAACCTTGGCCCGCGGGAACTCTTCGAGGTTGATATAAAATAGATTCCGGCTGATTGGGGGAACCGGGGCACCGATCCACCCCTGGAAAGTGGCGGAAGATGTAACGGGTGAGACGACGGTAGCGGCTGGAGCGGCTGCGATCGCAAATCCCGCCTTTGCGGTAGTGGGCGTCAGCTTGCCCTGGGCCTTAAACAGCGAGACCGCCGGCACCACGGCGGCGGCGACGATGAAGCCGATGCTCCGGGGGCGCATCGCCGCAAAGCGAGCTATGAACTGGATGGAAGGCGGGAAGATCATGGCACGACGTCCGGCTTATGGTTCGGCGTAGTACACGCTCATGGCCAACTGAACTTCGACCCGACCGGCCTTGGCGCCCCTGGCGCGGACGCGGAGGTTTCTGACGCGGGAAAGCTGGGGCGCGTCTTCCAACTGTCTAAGGAACGTGCAGGCGGAAAAGAAATCGGCCTCGAAACCAACGGCCAGCGGCAATTCGTGTACGTCCCCGAGGGCGCGCGGCGGCTCGGGCTGGCAGGTGAGTTTTCGAAGGGGGATCTGACGCGCGGCCTCAGCCAGGCCCCGGATCAGGGCCGAAGGATCGACAGCGATGGGAAGCTGGCGGTGGAAGGAATCGATCGAGGCGCCGAGCCGCGCGACTTCCTGGCGAAGCCGCGGTAGTTGATTCACTTTGAATTGGATGATCGCCAGATCGGCGCGGGCCTGCCGGACTTGAGCCTCCATTGCGCGAGCGCGGGCGGCCGTGGGGCGGCAACAGAGCAGATAGAAGAAGGTGGCGACCAGGACGCTGAGGGCGGCGCCAAGCCCCTGGGCTCGTGCGTACCAGCGAAGACCTCGGGAGGTGCCGCGCATCGGGTCGGTCCAGTTCGGATCGGGCATCGGCCGCGGAAGTCGCGCGAGACAGCGCGGCGCAGGGGCCGTCGCGCCTCACATCGGCTGATTCAAGTTGATGCTAAAGGTGATTTCAAACTGCCGGAGCGTGCAGCCGTTCTCGGTGACATCTTTACTCAGGCCAACCGCGGGCTGCTCGAAGAAGGGGATGGCCTGGAGCCGGCCGAGGAATTTGGCCAGCTCGGCCGGGGTGGCGGCGAGTCCTTCGAGGCGGACGTGCAGCCGCCGGTCCATCGGCGCAACCGGCACCGCGGGAGACGTGGTACTCGGACGTTCATCGGTGTTGAGCTGGAGGTCGACGAGTGAAACGCCGCCGGGCATCGCCTCATCGAGAGCGGCCAGGACGCGCGCGGATTCGATGTGTACGCCCAGACGATCGATGCGCTGCTGCTGTCTGGTCCACTGCGCGCGAATCGACGAGAGGCGGTCCGTCTCCTGCACTTGCGCCGCAGCATCTGCAAGTTGCTCGCGCAGAGCGGCCAATTCGGACGCTGCCACATGAGTTTGATGCTGCGAGATGGCCAGGCGCATGCCGATCAGGGCGACTAGGGCGAGGGTGGCGCCGATCTGCCGGCGAGCGCGCCTACGGCACCGAAGCGATTGGCGGTACCAGTCGGGGAGGAAGTCGACGTCACGCATGGACGACCTCCGGTTGAGTGGGTGCAGTCGCTGCCGGCGCTAGGGGGCCTTCGAGTTGGCCGGGGACGGCGGCATCCCTTGGCTTGCCGTCGCGCGGTCCAAAGCGCTCGGGCACGCCTTTCAGTGCAAGGCCGAACGCGAGCGCCCATTCAGACATGGGCCCGCGTCGCTCGTCGGCGGGCATGCGGCTGGTATCGATGCTGTAGAGCGGCCGGCCGGTTTGGGCGGGGATCGGCAACGCGCGATTGAGAATGGCCAGCAGTTGCGGATCGGTGGATTCGCCGCCGTAGAGCCGGGCCACCGTCGGTCGCTGGCCGCGGAAGGTGACGGACTGATAGCGAAGGCACATGGCGATTTCGCGGGCCAGGTCTTCCATCACACGGCGGGTGGCATCGGTGGCGGCCTGGCGAACGGGATCGCGCTCGGCAGCCGGGTCAGCCGGACCATTCAGCCTGCGCCGCAGGGATTGGGCCTCGTCGAGGGTGATGCCGAGCTTTCGCCCTACCGCTTCCTGGAACTCACGCCCGGCGAGCGCGATGGGTTTGATGAACTGCACGTCCCAGCCGCGGCCGATCACGACATGTGTGCGGTCATACCCGATGTCGATCAGCACGTGAACATCACGCCGATCGTCCCGGCGGCGGATGAACCGCTCGATCGTGCGATACAGCGCAAGCGGCTCGGCATCCAGCGCGCTGATGATGGCGCCGGCACCGTGGAGCATGTCGGTGCAGGCGTCGATCCCGCTCCGGCGGGCCGCGAGCAGCACGACTTCCTGGCGAACCTCGCCGCCCTGGCGAACTTCACCCGCCGCGAAGCAACCGGTGACGGCGTCGTCCCACGGGAAGGGAAGGGTATTCCCAACTTCGGCCTTCACTGCTGTCAACAGATCGTCGGCGGCCGTCGGCGCGATGCGAAGGTTGCGTGTGTGCAGCACGTCGCGCGGGACGGCGGCGACGACGTGCCGGCCTCGAAAAGGTCCGCGGCGTTTCAATAGGTTGCGGATCGCATCCATCGCCGCCGGCAGACGGTGCTGCGGATTGGCGCGCAGCTCCGGCGGCAGCGGCGCCCGCGCGGCGGCGAGGACCGATAACTCCTCGCCGACCCGCTCCAACTGCACCATCTTCACGCTGTCGTGACCCAGGTCGAGGCCGATCGGCGAGATCTGTGATTTGGCGAAACGGATCATCAGGTCCGAATACTCACGGCAAAATCCTTGGCCGGCACGGCGGCCCACCTCTGTTATTCGTTCGGATGCGCGGACGGCGTTATTGAATTTCGGGTTGTCGGACGTCCCCGTCTCCCTACAATCCCACACCCATGCTCCAGGAACTCTTTCACATCCCAGGCACCGGCATCGCCGTCCACGGCTACGGGCTCATGCTGGTTATCGGCTTTCTGCTGGCCGTCCAGCTCGGGAAGTTTCTTGCCCGGCGCAGCAACATCGACCCCGAGGTCTATATGAACGCCGGGCTGCTCGCGCTCGTCGCCGGCGTCATCGGCGCGCGCCTCTCTCACGTCATCGAAAACTGGGCGCAATACACGGATCCGACCCGGACGGCATGGGCGAATTTCCGCGACGCCATCAACGTCACGAGCGGCGGGCTGACGTATTACGGCGGCTTTTTACTCGCGACGCCGGCGTGCATTGCTTATGGGATTTACAAGCGCGTTCCGCTCCGCACCGGCATGGACATCATCGCCCCCTGCGTGATGATCGGCCTGGGCATCGGCCGCATCGGCTGTTTCCTCAACGGCTGCTGCTACGGCGAGGAGTGCAACGTCCCGTGGGGCGTGCAGTTTCCCTACCTCAGCAACGCTTACGTCGAGCAATATGCTCACCACGAGTTGGATCCGGCGCCGGAACTGTTCAAGCAGACCGAAACCGGCAAGGTGCTGATGTCGCCGGAGGAGCTGCGAAAAATCTATCCCTCTGCAAAAATAGCGCAGTTGATGCAGGCAGAGCAGGCGAAAGTCCACAAAGTGCATCCCGCCCAACTGTATAGCACCGCCACCGCGCTGCTGCTGGCGGCGCTGCTGACGGCTTATTACACGCTCCCCCACGTGCCGGGCCACGTCTTTGCGCTTATGTGCATCTTGGAAGGGGCGACGCGATTCCTGCTGGAACTGCTACGTGTGGAGCCAGGCGTTGGCGGGACGCCGTTCAGCTTGAGCATGTGGATCGGCGTTTCCCTGATGGTCCTCGGCATCGTCCTTTACTTCGCCTTCTCCCGCGTAGGCGGCCTGAATCAGGGCGGCCGCTCCCTCGAACCTGCCATCGCGTAGCCAGCGTTGTTGTTTGCCAGAGAACTTCACGCGTGGTTGAATGCAGCGATGCCACACGCATCGCCAACGGCAGTTACCGTGCGGATTGACCTCGCGAAGCTGCGGGCGAATGCCGTGGAAATCGCACATCGGACGGGGGTTAGCGTTTATGCGGTCGTGAAGGCAGACGCTTACGGGCTAGGGGCGAGGCGGGTAGCTGAGGCCGTGGGGCCGGTGGTGGCGGGGTTCTGCGTATTCAGCTTGAAGGAAGCGGTGGACGCCGAATTGTGGGCCCGCACGGGAAAGCCGGCGATCGCGTTGGGTCCGCCGGAGACATTGGAGCCGAGTCCCTGGCTGGAGCAGCGGGTACAGCCCTGCGTGTCAACCGTCGAGCAAGCGGCCGCGCTGCGCGAGGCGCGGCCGATCATCTGCGTCGACACGGGCATGCAACGGTTCGCGTGTCCGCCGGAGCGGTTAGACGATGTGATCCGAGCCGGAGGCTGCGAGGAAGCGATCACGCACGCATCCCGGCTCGAGCAGGTCGAGCGGCTGCGCGAATTGTTGCGCGGGCGAAAGTTGAAAATGCATGCATCGGCGACCGCGCTGCTCGACGATCCGGCGGCGCGCCTCGATGCGGTGCGGCCAGGATTGGCGATCTATCGCGGTGCGGTGCGGGTCTCGACGCCGCTCGTCGAGGTGCGCGAGTCCCGCGGCCCCGCCGGGTACTCCGGCTTCACGCTTCCGCGGCACGGCGTCATCTTGTGCGGGTATTCCAACGGACTGCGCCCGGGGGTTTGCAGCATCAAAGGGCAGCGGCGGCGACTGGTTGAAGTGGGGATGCAGTCGGCTTTCGTCGAAGCCTCGGCGGAAGATCGAATCGGCGACGAGATCGTGCTGCTGGGCGACGCGGTGAGCGAGGCAGACGTCGCCGGCGAGTGGCGCTGCGGGCCGCACGAGGCGCTGATGTGCCTGAGCGGCGCGGGGGCGCGCGAATACCTGGATACAATGGCGCCATGAGGTCAGCAATTCTGGTCGTGATCGATGGGTTGCGTCCCGATGCGATCGCCGCGGCGGATGCACCCACGCTTCGGCGGATCGCCGCCCAAGGGACGAGCACAATGACGGCGCGAACGGTCATGCCGTCCATGTCGCTCCCGTGTCACACCTCGCTCTTTTATGGCGTCCCGCCAGGGCGACATGGGATCACGAGCAACATGTGGCATCCGATGGCGCGGCCGGTGCCATCCGTCGTCGATGTAGTGCATCAGGCGGGGCGCAAGACGGCCATGTTTTACAATTGGGAGCCGCTGCGCGATCTGGCCGCGCCCGGATCGGTCGACGCAGCGCACATGATTCGCGAAGCGAGCCTGCCGGGCGATGCTTCGGACCAGCGACTGTTCGCCATGGCGGCCGAATGGATGTCGGGAAATCCAGATTTCGGGTTGGCTTTCCTGTACTACGGCGCGACGGACATCGTCGGGCATAAACACCAGTGGATGTCGCCGGAATACCTCGAAGCGGTGCGAGATGCGGATCGGCACATCGAGTCGGCGGTCATCCCGGCGCTGCCGGAGGACTGCCTGCTGGTCGTGACCGCCGATCATGGCGGTCATGAGTGGACGCATGGCGAGGAGTGCGACGAGGACATGACGATACCGCTGATGCTGCTGGGGCCCGGGATTCCGGCAGGCGGCAAGATCGAGGGGCCGGTGAATATCACCGACGTCGCGCCAACGATATTGAAGTGGCTGGAAATCGAGAAGCCCCCGGAATGGACGGGGCGGGCATTGATTTAAGAAATCGGGTAGGAGGGCGCCTCTCGGCCCCCGTCCCCCCACACCACCGGACGTACTTGCGTATCCGGCGGTTTCTTCTAACGGTTCAACTGCCCGTAACCAGCCCCAGGTGAACCTCTTGGCCGCCGTGGGACTACTCGACCGTGACACGCTGTCGGTCGGCGCCGAGCGGCGCGCCGGTGCGACAACGCGGCCGTAAGGCGAAAAGAACAACGACGACTTCTC
This sequence comes from Tepidisphaerales bacterium, assembly GCA_038221115.1. Lineage (GTDB taxonomy): Bacteria > Planctomycetota > Phycisphaerae > Tepidisphaerales > Tepidisphaeraceae > JANXVV01. Next base: position 3,529 of record JBBRIN010000009.1, on the reverse strand, counting down.
CGATTGACACACTTAACCTGCATCTGCGCGGCGTGGTCGCTTCAGCGACCACGTCTTTTAGCCTTCACGTTTCCGCTGCGCTTCATCACAGCAGAAGCTGGAACTGCGCCACCCCCGAAAACTCCCCCTTGCCCTTCGGGCTGGCGAGAATGTCGCTGGCGCCGTCCCCGATCGGAATGCCATCGGGCAGATAAGTGCATTGCACCGTGAACTTGGCCCGGTGGCCGATGAAATAATAGTTCACGCCGCCCGTAAGCGCCTGCACGTTGTTCTTACTTCCGGCCGCCGTCCCTTGCAGGTGCATGTACTCATACCGCCCGAACGGCTCCCAGTGTTTGTCCAGCAGATACCCGGCCTGAATCAACGCGGCATACTCATTCGTATTCTGATTGGCGACGTTCGGCGGCGGCGCCGCGATACTGGCGCCCGTCGCCGACTGCGTATAAATCCCGAAGTTGTGGTTCGTGTACCGATCCACACCCGCGGCGTAAATGCTGATCCCGTGCTGGTTGGCGTAGTGTGCATCCACCACGCCCACGATCTGCCCCGCGTGCCCGCGCTCGGCATAATCCCCGCCGGCGCCCACAACCAGCAGCGGCTCCTTCACGTCGACCGCGCCGATCTGCGCGTAATCTTCCCAGCGCCCAAAGAACTTGTACTCCACCCGGGCAAACCCGCCGAAGTTATAGGCATTCGTCGGAAAATCCTGGAAATCCGTGTTGGCAGACCGAATCCCGTGCGTAAAGCCGACATCCGCGCGGATGCTCGTCTTCGGGTCCCAGATGACGCTGACGCCTTGCGTGAACGCGTCGCCATTCGCGAAAATGTCCGCAATCAGCGAGCGCTCCGTGCTCTGCTGATACCGCGAGCTCACGATCTGATCGTGAAGCAGCGACTCCTTGAACTGCCCGCCGCGCACGTACCACGGCGTGTTCGCGAAGTGATACTTCACCCACGCCTCTTCCAGGATCGGCGTCCCGCCCGCGCTGTTGGCGACCGTCCCGATCTTCGTGCCCGTGGCGTCCACCACGTTGTTGGTGCCGTTCGCCCGCGCCGTCGCCCAAACGAACTGATAGGTCAAGTCCGGCCCGAACAGGTTGCCGTCAAAGGCCAGCTTCAAACGCCGCACCTCAAAACCATTCTGCGTGTCGTCGTCGATGCCCTTCTTAAAATCATGGCGATTGACCGTCGCATCGCGAAGCTGCAGATGAAACCACGGGCGAAGCGTAAAGCGCCCGTCCTCGCTCCCGATGAAAAAGCGATTGTCCTTGAACCCCGCCGTGAAATCGCCGGCGTCGAGAAACTGACTCCGATGCGCCGCATCATCGATCATCGCCTCAGTGGTCTTGCTGACGTCCTTGTCGTGTTCGATCTTCCGCTGCTGAACTTCGAGCTGATCCAGGCGAGCGCGGAGCAGACGGATCTCCTCCGCCGCATCCTGTGCGGGCGCAGTGGCCGCCGCCGTAGACGGCGCCGGTTGCGCGTAGAGCGGACAAGTGGTCGCCAGCGCCAGAGTGGCGGCCGCGACGAGCTTCTCAATCTTCACGTTGACTCCTTCCGTTTCCTTGCGCCGTGGCCGCTGAGTCACATCACCGGACTCTGGCAGCCATCGCAGAAGGACGAAGCGTAGGGAGCGTCGTTGGGCGTAGAACGAAGGTCGTGTTAAGGGATGGTTAAGAACGCTGAGATGCGATTTGATCAGGCGCCCAGCGCGGCATCGGCGATTTTGAGGCGGGCAATCGGTAGCTTCAGCCGGAACACAGATCCTTCCCCCGGCGTGCTTTGCACCTCGATCGCCCCGCCGTGTACCTGCGCCACATGCTTCACAATCGACAGGCCAAGCCCTGTCCCCCCAAGCTCCCGCGAGCGCGACCGATCGACCCGATAGAACCGCTCGAAGATCCGCGGAAGCTCCTCGCGCGCAATGCCAAGCCCATCGTCCTGCACCTCAATGTTGATCGCATTGCCGGCGCGATCCGCATAAGCCGCAACCCGAATATTCCCTTCCTTCGGCGTGTATATGATCGCGTTGTCCACAAGATTCGTAACCGCCCGCTCGAGGTAATCCGCGTTGCCGATTGTCTCAGGCAAATCGGGATCCACCTCGACCATCAGGCGATGCCGCTTGCGCTGGGCCGCCGGAAGCAGCATCTCCGTCACCCGCCGAACCACCGCCGCAAGATCGACCGGCACATTCCGCCCGAGCCCTGCCTGCCCGTCGAGCCGCGACAGCTCCAGCAGGTCGCTCACCAGGTTCGTCAACTGATCCGCGTGCCGCTCGATCGTTCCCAGAAACTGCGGCCCCCGAATCGGATCCGCCAGCGCCCCGTCGCGCAGCGTTTCGGCGAACCCCTTGATGATGCTCAGCGGCGTGCGCAGCTCGTGGCTCACGTTCGCCACAAATTCCTTGCGCAACTCCTGGTACTGCACCGACTGCGTCGTGTCGTGCGCCACAATGATGAGCCCCTCCGGCGGGCTGCCCTGCGGAAACGTGCAGGCCGTCACCTCCAGGTGACGCCCAAACAGCGGGCCCACGTGAATCGTGCGGCGATCGGAACCCACGCTCCCGCCGGTATCCCCGCCGCTCAGCACATCCCGCGCCAGCTTCAGAATCGCATCGCTCCGCACCACCTCCCAAAGCCGCTTGCCCTCCACCTCCAGCTCCGCCGGCGGCGCGCCCAAACCAAATTGCACCGCCGCCGACTTGTTCGTGAACAGAATGCGCTGCTGCGTATCCGCGGCAATCACCCCCTCATTCATGCTCGCAAGAATCGTCAGCAGCCGCGCCCGATCCTCATGCGTGCGCGCAAGCAGGCGGCTGATCGAGTCCGCCATCGCGTTCAAAGCCGCGGCAAGCGTGCCGGTTTCACCAACCTCGTGCCGAAGATAACGCCGGGCCAGTTCACCCCGCGCCAACCCGTTCGCGAAATCCGTCAGCTCGATGATCGGACGCGCGTCGCGGCGGGCAAGCACATAACTGACACCCACCGCCGCCAGCATGGCCGCCAGCGCGACCACCGCCAGTCCCGTATAAAGCTTGCCAATCTGCGCATCGAGATCGACCAGGTGCTGCGCAAGTCGCACGTAATACGTCGAATGCCCATCCCCAACCTCGATCTTGCGCGCAAAGTAAAACAGCGCCTGTTGCAGCGTCGCCGACGGACGCGCGCTGGATCCTTCACCCGCCGCCGAGGCCTCCCGAATCTCCGGCCGGCTTTCGTGATTCTCCATCGACCCGGGATCCGCCTCATTATCCGCCACCACCGCGCCGGTGGCGTCGATCACCGTAATCCGGCAATCCACTTCCTCCCGAAGCCGCTTGATCATCGCCTGGATCGCCCCATAATCCCGCGCCGCAAGCTTCTGGGCGATCAACTCCGACACATACCGGCTCTGATCCCGAAGCGCCAGACGCGAACGCTCCAGGTAGCTCTCGCGAAGGTGCTGCGCCGAGAAAAACCCCACCGCCCCGATGGCCGCGCAGATCACCAGCAAGTACGGCAGAAACAGGCGTCGAAAAAACGGGCTC
>JBBRIN010000008.1:0-18968 GCA_038221115.1 Tepidisphaerales bacterium | reverse complement strand
TGTAGGGTTTTTCGATGTTGATGGTTACGGCACCGTCGCTATGGCGGGCGCGCTCGGCGAGGCCGCGGATGTGCTCATCCTCGGCGGTGAGGGCGTTGATGCCGATGAGCTTTGGGTCGGAGCTGACCATGGTGACCATGTTGTCTTCGACGGAGCCGGTGAGGGTGGCGGCGGTGGTGCCGTCGGCGGCGCGGGCGTTGATCTTGTCGAGGAAGCGTGCCTGGATTTCCTGGATGGGGACGACGGCGACGAGGTAGCGGTGGCCCTTGTCGTTGATGCGTTCGAGGGCGGAGACGCAGACGAGGTTTCCGTGGACGTCGCCGATGGTGGGGCCGAGGTTTCCGAAATCGCGGAAGGTGCTGACGGTGGGGCGGTCGATTTTCTTGAGCCAGTCGCGCATTTGCTCGACGACTTTTTTGTCGGCTGGTAGCGATCCCTGGGGGCCGATGACGCGGATGGAGGCGGTGTTTCGGAGAGTGGGGCCGCGCTCGCGTTCGAGGCGATCGGCGTCGATGGAGAAGAGAAGGACGACGCGGCGCTCGAGTTGCCGCCAGAGCAGGAAACCGACCTGCTCGGCGACCTTCATTCGGGCTGCCTGGCCGCCGGGCAAGGTGTTGTCGCTGGCAACGCGCAGGGGGCTGGCGAGTGGGAGGGCGGGCAGGATGAAGGGCTGGGTGGCGGAGTTGATGAGGGGTTGGGTTGCGGGTTGGCTTGCGGGGGCGGAGTCGTCGTCATCGGCGCGGTGCAGGAGGTCGAGATCGCTTCGAATGGATTGGTAAAAGGTTTCGATGCCGTCAGCGGTTTGCTCGGCGAGCAACTCCTGGGAGCCGGCGGCCTGAAGCAGGGCTGCTTCGCGGGATTGGGTGAAGACGGAGCGGGCGGCGAAGAAGACCATGCCGATGACGAGAATCAGCAGGAGGAGGTGGCCGGCGAGGACGAAGCGGGCGAAGAGTTTTGTCTTTCGTTCCATGGTCCTTTGGAGGAAGAGTTCTCCTTGTACCTCCATGGTAGCCCCGCGTGGTGCGGGAAGAAGGACTGCTCAAATGAAGCACGCCGATCGACTGAGCGAGCGGCGTGCTTGCCAAGAGGCCTGGGGGGTCCGCGCACCGTGCGGCCTTTGCGATCAGCGGCGCGAACGGACCCGATGGATTGTCATGCGGCATCGAGATGCGCGGCGATGCTCGACATAAACTCGATGCCTGCGGTGAGGCGCTTTGCCTTGATGTCGGGGGATCGATCGACCCACACGATGCGCGCGGGGATCATCTGCCGACGGTTGGCAAGTGCTTCGCCTTGTTCGGAAAGGCCGACGTGTACGTTGACGAGGTGGCCCATCCGCACGGGGGTGGAGGCGGGCAGCTCGATGCGCAGGCCGGTGGCGCTGACGTCTTCGGTCTGTCCGCCGAAGTATCGGTGCGTGGTGGGCTCGAAGATTTTGATCGGGCGGTTCTGGCGAATGCGGAGCCCGCGACGGCGCTCGGCGGCGTTTGCTGGGACGGCAACCGCGCCGCCCATGCCCAGCAGTCCTGTTTCGATCGTCCTGGCTTCAGACAAGAGCATCATGGCGTGATGTCTCCTTCAAAAGTCACCTGCCCTGCGACCGCAATGGATCGCGCGGCGTTCGCTTCCTGAGTTTGTTATCGGAACGTTCGCGGACCGAGTTGGAAAAAATCTTCAGGAAAAGTTGAATTCTGGTTTTAGGACGTTCCAGGGGCTTGTGGCAGGGCAGGTGACGGCATTCGGGGGAAGGTTTACAATCGGGGACTGTGTTAGATGCAAGCCAACAAGATCGATTGACGCGGCTGCGGGAGACGATTCGGGAGTATGGGTCGGTGCTGGTGGCGTACTCCGGGGGGGTGGATAGCGCGTTGGTGATGGCCATTGCGCACGAACAGTTGGGGGACCGGATGCTGGCGTGCATCGGTTCATCGCCGAGTTATCCGGCACGGGAGATGCGGGATGCGATCGAGGTTGCGGAACGATTGGGGGCGCCGTATCGGGTTGTCGCGACCGAAGAGCATCTGGATGCGGACTACGCGGCGAATCCGGAGAACCGCTGCTATTTCTGCAAATCGGAGTTGCACGATCGATTGAAGGGGATCGCCGCCCGCGAGGGGTGGGCGACGGTGGTGGACGGGAATAATGCCAGCGACATCGTGGACGATCGACCGGGGATGCTCGCGGGGGTGGAGCGAGGGGTGAGGTCGCCGTTGCGGGAGGTGGGGGCTACGAAGGATGATGTGCGGGGGATGGCGAGGGAGCTGGGGTTGAGCGTTTGGGACAAGCCGGCAGTGCCATGTTTGTCGTCGCGGGTTTCGCATGGGGTGGCGATCACGCCGGAGTTGCTCGGGCAGATTGAGCGTGCCGAGGATGCGCTGGCGGCGGCGGGGTTTAGAGAGTTTCGCGTGCGGCATCATGGGGAGATGGCGCGGATTGAATTGCCGGTGAATGAGTTGGAGAGGGCGGTTGAACGGCGGGAGGAATTGGTGCGCGGCGTAAAGGCGGCGGGGTATCGGTACGTGACGCTGGATCTGGTGGGGATGCGGGGGACGAAAGAGGTTTATTATGCGGTTGGGGGGCTGGTGGGTGATGGGGCTTGAGGGACACGGGGTGGCGGGTCTTCTGTACAATTGAATCGGAGATCGCTGCTCACCGCTGACTGCGACCTTTTGCGACGGGTTTGGCGGTGAGGGGGTCTTCGGGCCAGGAGTGTTTGGGGTAACGCACGCGGAGGTCCTTGCGGACCTGGAAGTAGGTGGTGGACCAGAAGCTGCGGAGATCATCGGTGATTTGAACGGGGCGGTAGTTTGGTCCGAGCAAGTGGAGAAGCACGGGTACGCGGCCGTTGGCGATGCGCGGGGTGTCAGTCCAGCCGAATAGTTCTTGCAGGCGGACGGCGAGGATGGGGATTTGACCTGCTGAGTAATTGAGGCGAACGCGATTGCCGGTGGGGACGGTGATGGCTTGGGGGGCGTGTTCTTCGAGCAAGCGGTCGAGCGGCCAGGGGAGCCGGCTCATGAGCAGGGGTACGAGTGGAGCGGATTTGAGTTCATCGAGGGTTCTGCGTCCCTGGGCGGCTTCGGCCAGTAGATCGGCGAGGGTGGCGTCGTCGAAGATGGGCCAGGGGTGCTCGGGCATCTTTTCGCGAAGGAGGGCGGCGCGGTCGAGAAGGTCGGCGGCGGCGTCATCGGCGCCGAAGAGGTCGGCGGCTTGGGGACGAATGGCATCGGCGAGGGCATGGGCGGCGAGATGGGGGTCGATCGCGCCGCCGAGATCCTCGCGAAGCAGCACGTCGCGGTAATAGACCGCGGTTCGGCCGACGACGCGCTGGCGCTGAGGGTCGTAAACGACGCCCTTGTCGCGGCGAATTTCCTGTGGGAATAGCTCTTCGAGCCATTCGACTTTGACCTCGCTGGCGATGCTCACGAGGGCTCCTTTGGATTGGCTGCGCTCATCCTGTCGGGCATCCAAGGCAACGAAGAATCCGGCTTGAGAGACGATGGATTCGGGGGCAAGGCGGACGCCTCCGCCGCCGACCATGACGGCGCGGTCGGCGTCGCCGCGACGGCGGCAGACGCGATCGGGGTAGGCGACGAGGGGGAGCTTTAGGAGGTGTTCCTCGAAAGCGGCGCCGGGAGATGTGGGAGTGGCCGAGGGATCGGCGAAGCGGCGGGCGATGCGCAGGAGATCGTCGCGCGTTTTGGCGACTTGGCGGGCGGCGATGGGGTCGATGCCAGTGTCGCGGAGAGAAGGGTGGAACCTTGCGACTTGGGCGCGCGCCAGTGCGTCGAGGCGGATCAACAGGTCCGACCGGCCCTGGATTTTTCGCTCGCGGGGGCCGCTGACGGGCTCCGAGCGCAGGATGTCCTTTTCAGATAGGAGGGCAGCGATGGTTGCGCCTTGTTGAATGAGGCCATGGTCGGCGGCGTCGATTAACAGGCGGCCCAGGCGGGGATGAACGGGCAGTGCGAGGATCTTGCGGCCGAGGGGAGTGATATGGCCATTTGTTTCGGAGGTGATGGAGCCGAGCATTTCGAGCAATCGTTCGGCGGAGGCGACGGCTTGTTCGGTTGGGGGCTGGTACCAGCCGAAGCGGCGGGGGTCTGTTTGTCCCCAGGAGTGAAGAGCCAGAACGGTGGAGCAGAGATCGACGCGGCGAATCTCGGGTAATTCGAAATCGGCGAGAAATCGGTCTTCACGCTCGGACCAGAGGCGGATGCAACGGCCGGGCGCGGTGCGGCCGGCGCGGCCGGCGCGTTGGGTGGCGGAGGCTTTGCTGATGCGCTTTAGTTCGAGGCGGTCCAGGCCGCGGCGGGCGTCGTAGCTGGCGACGCGGGCCAGACCGGCGTCGATGACGGTGCGCACGCCGTCGATGGTCAGGGAAGTTTCAGCGATGTTGGTGGCGAGGATCACCTTGCGCTGCCGCGCGGGGCGAAGGGCGCGGGTTTGGTCGTCGGCGGGGAGGCTACCGTGAAGGGGGAGCACGAGAAGGTCCGATTGTTGGGCGAGGGCCTCTAATGCTCGTTGACAGCGGCGGATTTCTTCGGCGCCGGGGAGGAAGACGAGGATGTCGCCCGAATCGTCGGGCGAGTCGAGCGTTTGGCGCACGGCGTCGGCGGCCTCCTGGGGCAGATGATGTTTGGGAAAGCCGGCGGAGGTGGGGCGGTAGCGAATTTCGACCGGGTACGCGCGGCCCTCGGAACGGACGACGGAGCAATCGCCGAGGAACTTTGCGACGGGTTCGGCATCGAGGGTCGCGGACATGACGATCAGGCGGAGGTCTTCGCGAACCGTTTGCTGCACCTCGCGCAAGAGGGCGATGGCGACGTCGGTATGCAGGCTTCGCTCGTGGAACTCATCGAGCAGGACCGCGCCGACGCCGGGGAGGAAGGGGTCGTCGAGGAGTTGGCGGGTGAGAATGCCCTCGGTGAGGACGCGGATGCGGGTTGTGGTGGTTAGGCGGCGTTCGAAGCGAACGTGGAAGCCGACTTCGCGGCCGAGTTCCCATCCGTTCTCTTCGGCGATGCGCTGGGCGGAGGCGCGGGCGGCAACGCGACGCGGCTGGAGCATGACGATGTTGGGATGCTCGGGGGAGAGTAGGCCGGCGCGAAGAATGGCGGGGGGCACGCGGGTTGTTTTTCCGGCGCCGGGGGGAGCGATGAGGACCAGAGACTGGGAGTGGGCGAGGCGGCTGGTGATTTCGGGAAGCGTGGCGTCGATGGGAAGGGGCGTCATTCGGTGGCCATCGAGAGTTCTTCGGAATCAGGTGGTGATTTTAGGGTAATGAGACGGTTTTCAAGGGTTGCCGACCGCTAAATCGTGCGGATACTTGAATTCAGTCGGGAGGGGACTAACCTGATTTGGGGGCGTCGTTCAGCGCCACCTCATTTCCGTGGATTTCCAGTAGTTGCGATGAATCAGGTGACGGCTTCATCGGAGCAGCTTGCGGATGTAGGTGAGGCGGTGCCTTCGTCGCCGGCTTCGAATTCCACACCGGCTTGGGCGGGGGCAGCGCTGGATGCGCTGGCGGCACATGTAGCGATTCTGGACCAGGCGGGGGTGATCCTTGCGGTGAATCGGGCGTGGCGAGAGTTTGGGCGGAGAAATGGATTGCGGTCGCCGGGCGCGGCGCTTGGCGTGAGCTACTTGAGCGTGTGCCGCGCGGCGAGTGGGGAAGAGGCGGCGGATGGACGGGTGGTGGCGGAGGGGATCGCACAGGTCAGCCGCGGCGAGCGGGAAGATTTTACTCATCAATATCCATGCGTCTGCGATGGGACGGCGCGATGGTATTTGTTGCACGTGCGGCGCATGTATGGCGCGGCGCCGGCGACATTGCTGGTCACGCACGAGGATGTGACGGAGCGGCAGGAAGCGCAGGTGAAACTGCTGCGCGCGCAGGAGGCGCTGGAGTCGCGGGTTGCTGAGCGCACCGCGGCCATGGCCCATAGCGATGAGCTGCATCGACACATTATCGAGTCGCTGCCTGGCGGCGTGATTCATATCGCGAGCACCGGCGCATTTTTGTCGGCGAATGGGGAGGCGCTGAGGTTTCTCGGTTTGTCGATCGATCGACTCACCAGGCGGGTCATCGTGGACTATGCCGGGGAGACGATGCACGAGGATGGGCGACCTTGTCCGGTGGAGGATTATCCGGCGAGCAAGTGCCTGAAGACGGGAAAGGCGCAGCCGCCGCAGACGATTGGGGTCCGGCGCGGCGATGGGTCGATCGCGTGGGCTGTGTTTACGGCGGTGCCGGTGGCGTGCCCGGTGTTTCATGGCCGGATTGGCACCGTGGTCACGTTTTTGAACATTACCGAGCGGAAGCGCGCCGAGGAGGTGCTGCGCGAGGCACGGGCGGAGCTGGAGCGTCGGGTGCTCGAGCGCACGGCCGAGCTTGGCCGCATCAACGAGGTGCTGCGCCAGCAGATTGAGGAGCGCACTCGCGCGGACGCGGCGCTACGCGAAAGCGAGGCGCGATTTAGGCAGATCGCGGAGAACATCACGGAGGTTGTCTGGATCGTGGACACGCAGGCGGGCGGCATCCTGTACATCAATCCGGCGTACGAGTCGGTGTGGGGGCAGAGTTGCGAACGGTTATATGCCAACCCGCGATCGTTCCTGGATTCGGTGCTGCCTGAAGATGTTCCGATCGCGCTGGAGGGATTGGCTCACCAGCCGATTGAGCCGTACGACAACGTCTATCGGATTCGAGGGAGCGATGGGCAGGTGAAGTGGATTCGCAGCCGCTCGACGCCCATCCGAGATGCGGCGGGGCACGTGTATCGCGTCACGGGGATTGCGGAGGACATTACCGATCTGAAGCGCGCGGAGGCGGAGCTGGCGCGGCTGGCGTCGATCGTCGAATCATCGGATGATTCGATCGTGGGCATGTCGCTGGAAGGAAAGGTGTTGAGCTGGAATTCGGGTGCGCAGGAGTTGTATGGGTATTCGGTGGCGGAGGTGGTGGGACAGGACGTTGACATGCTGATGCACCCGGAGCAGCGAGAAAAACTCGGCGCGCTGCTGGAGCGCGTGGGAAAGGGGGAGCGCGTCGAGTCGTTTGAGGCGGTACGGGTTCGCAAGGATTGCACGTCGCTGCACGTCTCGCTGACGCTGTCATCGGTGAAGGACTCGGACGGGAACGTGATCGGCGCGTCGGCCATTGAGCGCGACATCACGGAACGGCGGCGGCTCGAACAGCAGGTGCTTCGGATCGGCGAGCGCGAGCGGCGTCGGATTGGGCAGGATCTTCACGATGGGCTGGGGCAGGACCTTACGGGGATCGCTTTCCTCGGGAAGTCTCTACAGCACCGCCTGGAAACGAAGGCGGCGTCGGGCGCGGGCGTGAGTCCGGACGAGGCGGTTGAGGCGCGGCAGATCGCGGATCTGGTGCAACAGGCGATCGGGCAGACTCGGGCGCTGGCGCGCGGGCTGCACCCCGTGGAGCAATCCGCGGGCGGACTATCGGCGGCGTTGTTGGAACTGGCGCATCGGGTTGAAGCGGTGTATCGAATTCGGTGCCGATACGATTCGCCGCAGTCGGTGGCGATCACGGATGACGAGACGGCGACGCACCTTTATCGGATCGCGCAGGAAGCGGTGAACAACGCGGTCAAATATTCGCGGGCGAAATCCATGCGGATCAGCTTCGCGTGCTCGGGGGACCACATCAGCCTGACGGTCGCCGATGACGGCATCGGCATTCCGGAGCAGGCGCAGGGCAACACCGGGTTGGGGCTGGGGATCATGCGATATCGGGCGAAAATGATTAATGGGTCACTGGGCATTCACCGTGCGGCTGAAGGCGGCACCGTCGTGACGTGCGACGTGGATTGCGGGTGCAGCACTACGCCGGCTTGTAGTGAGGAGGATCTGGTATGACGGATCTGTCGCGCGAAGGTACCAAGGCGGGCGGTGAAACGGGGGCGGCGAAGGTGCGGATCGTACTGGTGGACGATCACCCGGTGGTGCGGCAGGGGTTGGCGCGATTGATCAACGATGAGCCGGATTTATGCGTTTGCGCGGAGGCGGATAGCGCGTCGGCCGCGTTGGAGGCGATTGCGAAGCACAAGCCGGATTTGGCCATCGTGGACATTTCGATGGGGGGTTCGGATGGGATCGATCTGGTGAAGGATCTGCGGGTGCGGATTCCGGGGATGCCGGCGCTGGTTCTGTCGATGCACGATGAATCGCTGTATGCCGAGCGCGTGCTGCGGGCGGGGGCGAAGGGGTACGTGATGAAGCAGGAGGCGCCGGAGAAGGTGATGACGGCGATTCGGCGGGTATTGGCTGGGGAGGTGTACGTCAGCGAGAAGATTTCGGGGCGGCTGCTGAAGGCGATGTCGGGGACAAAGGGGCCGCCGAGCGAGTCGCCGCTGGATCGGCTGAGCGATCGGGAGTTGCAGGTGTTTCGGCTGATCGGGAGTGGGCTGAGCGTGCGGGAGATTGCGGAGAAATTGAAGCTGAGCGTGAAGACGATCGAGACGCACCGGGAGCACATCAAGGAGAAACTGAACCTGAAGAGCAGCAGCGAGCTGTTACGGTATTCGGTGCAGTATGGGATCGAGACGGCGTGAGCGGAATGACAGGGCGCGACGTTCAGCGGTCGTGCGTTGTTGGCGGTGCTGGGGCGAAAGGGGAGGAAGGTTTGGGGAGGGAGGACGTGCCAAAGCGAGCGCAGAGGCAGCCTACGGCGAGGGAAGCGGTGAGGATGTAGGTAGCGGTCCACAGGATTGGCGGCTTGGGAGCGGCCGGGGCGCCGAGCAATCCGCTGGAGTGGCTGACGAGGGTCATTTTGCCAAGTTCGGCCGTGAGCGTGGGCGGCGGGGCTTGGAGGGCGTGATCGTGAAGCAGGCCGGTGAGTGCGAGCGGCGCGGCGGAGAGCCCGCGGCGACGGAGTTTTTGCTGAAGGGCTTCGACCGCGCTTCGGACGCGGCGCGACAGTGTGGCGGCGGAGGTTTTTGCCTCGGCGGCAAGCTCGTTCTGTGGGCGGCCGCGCAGAAAATGCTCGATCAGCAGGATGCGGTCCTCGTCGGGTAGTTCGGCGAGCGCCTCATCGACGAAGGGGGAGATTTCTGCCCAGGAGGCGGAATCGGTCGCCGCGGCTGCATCATGTTCGCGCGCGGCGTCTTCGGTGTACTCCAGCTCGCGGCGGCGGCGGGCGGAGTCCGAGCGGACGGCATCCACGGCGAGGTTGGTGGCAGCGCGATGTAACCAGGCTCCGAGGGATTGCGAGACGGCCTGCGGCTGCTTCATGAGGCGGAAGAAGGTTTCCTGTGAAACTTCCTCGGCCATGGCCTGGTTGTGGAGGACGCGGTGACAGGCGGCGTAGACGACGCCGGCGTAGCGATGAACGATTTCGGCGAAGGCCGTGTGGTCGCGCGTTTCGGCGAAGCGCTGGAGCAGCGAAAGATCGGTGTCGGGCACGTTCATGCGGGAGAGCGAGATCGCTTTTCAAGTAAAGACGGGGCGGAGGCGCCGGCGTTTCACGCGACGTGTAAGTCCATGGCAGAGCGTGGTTAACCTTCACTGATCGTGGTGGCGCGGCCTGTGGTGAAGTGGAGCCAGACCTTTTCGGCATCGGGGCCGCTGACGACGAAGTGGCCGGTATCGCGGGGGCCTTTGCCGGTGACGAAGACGACGACCTCATCGCCACTTTGGGAGCGGGCGACGGCGCAGACCTGTTCGAGGTTGATGACGAGGCGTCCGACGCGAACGAATTCAGCCATGTGGTTCTCCGGTTGTGGGATGAGGTCGCCCGCGCAACCTGGCGCTTATGATACGGATTCTACCGTCCATGCAAGCGGGCGGCGGCGATTGAGCGGGGGTGGGCACGGCCCTATGATTCCGACCCTTCCGCGGCACGCGTGCGCCGATCGATTGCCGGGTAAATGGAAAGAGCCGTGGTTCATGGCGTTGCTTCTGAGCTGTGAGTCGTTGTCGAAATCGTACGGCGCCCGCCCGCTGTTCAGCGGAATCACGCTGCATTTTTCGGACGGTGAGCGGATCGGTTTGATCGGACCGAATGGCGCGGGGAAATCGACGCTGCTGAAGATTTTGGGGGGAGCTGAAACATCCGATGGCGGGAGCATCACGGCCAAGCGGCAGTTGAGGATGGCGTATCTGCCGCAGCACGACACGTTTCCAGCGGGGTTGACGGTGCAGGAGGTGGTGACGGAGGCGCTTGTTGGCGAGGGAGGGGACGAGCACGAGCACGCTACGCGCGCGGCGGTGCTGCTGGGGAAAATCGGCTTCGATGATTTTGATCAGCCGGCCGATGCGCTGTCGGGGGGGTGGCGCAAGAGGTTGGCGCTGGCGCGGGTGCTGATTCAGAAGCCGGACCTGCTGCTGCTGGACGAGCCGACGAATCATCTGGACGTTGAGGGGATTCTCTGGCTGGAAGAGCTGCTGGCGGATGCACCATTTGCGTTTTTGCTGGTGAGCCACGACAGGTACTTCCTGGAGAATGTGACCAATAGGGTGATTGAGTTGAACCGCGCGTATGCCGAGGGGTTTTTCAGCGTGAATGGTGCGTACAGTCAGTTTCTGGAGAAGCGCGAGGAGTACCTTGAGGCACAAGCGAGCACCGAGCAGTCGTTGGCGGGCCAGGTGCGGCGCGAGATCGAATGGCTGCAGCGCGGCGCCAAGGCGCGGCGGACCAAGGCGAAGGGACGCATTGAGGATGCGAACCGCATGATTGGCGAATTGGCCGAGGTGAAGGCGCGAAACGCGAAACGCGGCACGGTGGGGATTGAGTTCGCGGGGACCGAACGGAAAACGAGGAAGCTGCTGGAGGCGAGGAAGCTGTCGAAGGCGCTGGGAGGACGGACGCTCTTTCGAGAGGTGAACTTTGTTCTGTCGCCGGGGAGCCGGCTTGGGTTGCTGGGGCCCAACGGCAGCGGGAAGTCGACGCTGATTCAGTTGATTGCGGGAAAGCAGACGCCGGATTCGGGCGACATCGTACGGGCGGACGGCTTGCGGATTGTGGTATTCGACCAGAGCCGGGAGCAGTTGGACAAGGGGGAGAGTTTGCGGCGGGCGCTGTCGCCGGGCGGGGACTCGATCGTGTTTCAGGGCCAGGCGATGCACGTTTCGGGGTGGGCGCGGCGCTTTCACTTTCGATCGGATCAACTGGATTTGCCGGTGGGGGATCTGTCGGGCGGCGAGCAGGCGCGGGTGCTGATTGCGCGGCTGATGATGCATCCGGCGGACTTGCTGATTTTGGATGAGCCGACGAATGATCTGGATATTCCGACGCTTGAGGTGTTGGAGGAAAGCCTGGAGAGTTTTCCGGGGGCGCTGGTGCTGGTGACGCACGATCGATTCATGTTGGATCGGGTGTCGACGGAGCTGCTGGCGCTGGATGGTTTGGGAGGAGCGCGGCAGCACGCGGATCTTGCTGAATGGGAGCGGGCGCGCGGGCAGGATGTGGCGGATCGACAGGCGGAGACGAAGGCCGCGGTGAAGCCGAATGCGGCAGCGTCGAAGGGGCCGCCCCCGGGAATCCGCCGGCTGACGTATATGGAGCAGCGGGAGTGGGTGCAGATCGAGGGGCGGATTGAGCAAGCGGAGGCGGACTTGGAAGAGCGGCACGCGGCGATGGATGACCCGGCGATGGCGGCGGATCATTTGAAGATGGCGGAGGCCTGCCGGGCGTATGAGGCGGCGCAGGAAACGGTGCGCACGCTTTATGAGCGCTGGGAGCAGCTTGAAGCGAAGCAACGTTAGGTGAATCTCGCATTTCGGGAATGGGATGCGGGGGATATATTTTGCGGGGTCGGCACACGGGCTAGGCTATCGGACGAAGCCGGTTTAGATTGCGTCGCTGTCGCGGGATCGAATCGGGTTCTGCAGGTGCGCAGGGGGGCGGTCGATAACAGATCAGCGACGACGGTCTGCGATTTGAGGAAGGCGATTTTGTCAGCTACGCCGGTGATACCCAGCCCGCCCTCGAAGGTCAGCCCCGGGCCGACGGAGCGGCCAGTGCAACACGTGCCGATGCCCAATACGTTTCTGCGGCGCGCGCGGCACAAGCTGCGTGCCTGGGCGGCGCAGCGACGGCCCGCGGTGGATGCCTGGCAGGCGGCGGGGGGGCCGGTCATGGTCATTGCGCCCCATCCTGACGATGAGGTGATCGGGTGCGGCGGCACGCTGTGCAGGCATGTGGCGGGGGGAGATTCGGTGAGCGTCGTCTACCTGACGCGTGGCGAGAAGAGCCGGGGATATCCGTGGCTGACGGCGGCGCAGCGGCAGGCGAAGCGCGTGCAGGAGGCGACATCGTCCTGCGCGATCCTTGGCGTCCGCGATACGGTTTTTTTGGACGGCGAAGATGGAAACCTGTCGGAGCCGGCGATGTTTGGGGAGTTGCTAGGGAAGGTGGCGGCGGAAGTGGCGGCGCGGCAGCCGAGGGCGATTTACGTGCCGCATGGGGATGACAACCATGCCGACCACATCGCCGCCTACCGCATGATCTGCCAGATCGTTCGCGAGTTGGCGCCGGCTCCGATCGTGTATCAGTATGAGCTTTGGAGCCCTCTGACGGCGGACTTTGCCGTGGACATTACCGGGGTGATGCGCTGCAAGGTGAAGGCGATCAAGTGTCATCGGCTGGCGCTGGATGCGTTTGACTATGTCAGCACGATGATCGGGCTGGCGGCCTATCGATCGGGGACGATGTTGCAGCGCAAGGGGTACGCGGAGGCGTTTCGGCGAACGCCGGATTTGCACCAGCATTAACATGATGACGACCGCCCCCATTCGTGAACCGCGCCCTGCGTCAAACGAGCCGATGCTCGCGACTACCGATGCGTTCGGGGAGGGGCGATTGGCGCTGTTGATCGCGGTTCCGATCATGCTGGTGGGGGCGGCGTTTCGGGCAAAAATGTTTTTGGGAGGGCGGTCACTCTGGCTCGACGAGGCGATGCTGGCGCTGAACCTCCAAGGACGGTCGTTCGTGGGTTTGCTTAAGCCGCTGGATTACGATCAGGCTGCGCCGGTGGGGTTTTTGTGGCTCTGCAAGGCTGCCATGCGGTGCTTTGGTGACGGGGAGCGCGCGATGCGACTCGTCGCGTTCATCGCGGGCATGGCGAGCCTGCCGCTTTTCTGGGCGGTGGTGAGGCGCTGGCTTGGGGTCGCCGGTTGCCTGGTGGCGATCACTCTGTTTTCGATATCGCCGAACCTGATTTACTACAGCTCTGAAGTGAAGCAGTACGGAGTGGACGTCGCGGTGACGATGCTCATTTTGTGGCTGGCGGTTCGCGTTGCGGATCGGCCTTCAACAGCTCGAAATGGGCTCTTCGTGGTCGTCGGCGCAGCGTCGACGTGGTTGTCTCATACGTCGATCTTTGTGCTGCCGGCAGCGTTTGTAGCTTGGGCAGCGGGGGCATGGGAGGAGCCGGCGAAGAGACGGGTGGGGTGGGCGGCGGGGGGGGTTGCTTGCTTCGGTTCATTCATCGTGAATTACGTGCTGTTTCTGGGACCGGTGGCCCATAGCGCGGCGATGAAAACGTATTGGGCGGCAGGGCTGATGCCATGGAGCATTGGATCGGGCGGTAAATTTCTGCTGCGGATCGTCGTGGAGGTGTTCAACAACGCGGTGGGATGCAGCGTGCCGGCGGCGATGGATGTGGCGTTTGCGGCGGGGTGTATAGCGTTTGGGCTGCGCGGCAAGCGGTTGCTGATGGTGGTTGTGGGGCCGGTGGCGCTGGTGTTTGTTGCGGCGGTCCTGCGGGTTTACCCGTTCACGGCGCGGCTCGTGCTATTCGCGGTTCCGTTGATGATTGCGACCGTCGCGGGCGGGATCGAGTATTTGTGGATGGATCGATCGCCTCGGCGATGGATCGCGCCGGTGATGCTCGCGTTGATCGTTGCGTATATGGGTCGCGATGCGGTGGCGAGCTTGAGCAAGCCGACGATGGGAGTGCCGCAGCGGCAGGAGATGAAGCCGGTGCTGGCTCATGTACAGGCTCACTTGCAGGCTGGCGATCACATTTTCCTATATCCATCGGCGCGGGCGGCGTTCACGTTCTATGCTCCCCGATATGGCCTTAGCGGCGTCGACACGCTTACGTGCGGTGACATTCCGATGCGGGGGTTTACGCAGGGGTGGACGGAAACGCACTCTTGGGAATCGCTGGGGGAGGAAGTTGCGAAGCTTAAGGGGAAGGGCCGCGTGTGGGTGATTCTAAGCCACATTAAGACCGACGGGGGCGTGGACGAGGAACAGTTGTTCCGCTTTTTCCTCGACCAACATGCGCGGCGGCTCGACAAGGTCGGGAGCTTGGAGACTGGCTCCATCGGGTACCTCTATGACTTCGGCTCATGAGCTACGGTCATTCTCGGCTGGCAAGGTCGCGCCCCATCCCTAAGTAGGTGCAGGTTTGCCCGTTGCGGTCGTAGCGGTAAAAGGCCCGATCGGGATAGTAGCTGAAGATTCGAAGATTCTGCAGGGGGCCCAAATCGTGCGCGCGGATGATTGAAGCATCGTCGGGCCAGGCGGTGGCTGTGTTGTAGACCGGTTCTTCTTCGGCGCTGTCGTGCGCGGGGTCGAAGGTAAAGAGGACGACGGCGGGGAGGCGGGTGATCGTCGCAAGCTGATGGCGAGCGTCGGTCAGCGAAGGTTTGTCGAACATCGCGCGCTCCATTCCTAACGGGTAATGGACGAAAGATTGAACGATGAGCACCAGGAGGGCCAGCATCAGCATGGCTTGCATTACTGGGGCCTTGAACTGTCGCGCGCCCAGAACGACGAGGAGGCTTATGGCGGGCGTCATCATCCAGAAGTAGGCGCCGATCATTGAGGGGAAGAAGGCATAGGCCACCAGGAACAGCAGCACTGAGGCGAGCATGGCCTCGCGCGGCTGAGTGGTGAGGGCGAGAAGGCCGACAGGAAGCAGCAGCATCAGATAGGGCGATACGAGCGTTGGGTGCAGGAGCATTACGGTGCGACGCCAGAGAGTGCGGATGATGGGCCGGGCGCGGTATTCGGCGATCTGGGGGTCGAGAAATGTTTCACGGTATTTGCGGAATTGCGGAAGGGCGAGCGCGGGCTGAGTCGTCGGCGCGATGGTGCGCACTCCCATGGCATTGGCGGGCCAGTGTGCCCCATTGAAGGCGGCGACCGGGGTGTGGAACCAATGCCCGGTGATGTGGCGATCCATCAGGAGTTGGAGCGAGAGAAAGGGCAAGGCGAAGGCGATTAACAGGGTGATGGAGGCTACGCGGACGCTCCGCTGCGCTCGGCGCAGATCCAGCGCCATCGCGACGGAGAGTGGCACAATGATGCATAGGGCGTCGACGGGGCGAGTGATGAGCGCCCATCCGACGAAGAGCCCTAAGGCGGCGGCCCATCTGGGGCGTTGGGTTCTTCGCCAATGCAGCCAGGCCCAGACGGCGAGCAGCCCGAGGAGCATCATTGGCGCGTATGAGAAGATGGCAATCGAGAGCACGCGCGTCATTGGAAGGGCCAGAATGAGGAGTGCGGCGAGAAGGCCATACGCGCCGTCGGCCAGCTCTGCTGTCACGCGGAACACCATGGCCACTGCGGCGGCCATCAGGCAGAGGCTGACGGACCATGGGGGCAGGTGCAGCAGCATCCCGAAGCCATAAATCAAGGCCGTTCCGGGGAAATACATGGGGGCGTAGACGGGGCGGACGAAGACGTGAAAGGTCTCGAAGAAATCAGCCATGGGGTGTGGGGGCATCCACAGGTGGCCGGCGGCGACCACGCGCGCCTGGAGAAGAAACATCTGCTCGTCGTGGATCTTGGGAAAGAACTCGCGTTTGTGGAGGCAGGCCTCTAAAAACAGGAAGAGGACGGAGATGAAGAAGACGGCGAGTGTGAGCCGTCGCCGGCCCGGAGGCGAGATGGCAGAAATGAATTGGCCGGCAGTCAGAATTGTGCGACGGATTGGCCGGAGGAGGGCAAGGAGCGCGAGCCACACCCACGCGTCGCGGACGAAAGCCGCGCGATCAAGAAATGCGACGCCGAACAGCGCGCCTGCGGCGGCTAACGCGAATGCCGACCGCGGCGAGCGAGCAGGGATAACAGGATCGGACGATGGCATCGGTCTCCCTCATCGGAATCATCGGAACAGGTGCGCGCAGAGGCGAAGCGCAGATCGATCGCGCATCGTCCCATAACAAGTCCGATTGGACATTTCACCCGCGTGCCCACAGAATGAATTTCGGGTGGAACCGATGACCATGACGCTCACCGCCTTGCCGCAGAACGACACATTGCCTACAGGAATTTCGGTCATTGTCCCCGTTTATAACAGCGAGCGTACGTTGCTTGATTTGGTGGCACGCCTGAAAGCGGTTCTTTCGACCATTGCACAGGGCTACGAGATCATTCTGGTCAACGACGGAAGTCGGGATGGAAGTTGGACGGTGATCGAGCAACTTTGCACAGTGCACACGGAAGTGCGAGCGTTCGATATGATGCGTAACTACGGTCAGCACAATGCGCTGCTTTGCGGAATTCGTTTTGCCCGATATGACAAGCTGGTGACGCTGGACGACGACCTGCAGAACCCGCCGGAGGAGATCCCGAAGCTGCTGGCGAAACTGGATGACGGATACGACGTCGTTTATGGCAAGCCACGCGAGATGAAGCACGGGCTATTGCGGAACCTGGCTTCGTTGATCACCAAGGCGGTCCTGCAAAAGGCGATGGGCGCGGAGACGGCGCGGAGCATCAGCGCCTTTCGCGCATTCCGCACGCCGCTGCGCGATGCGTTTGCCACGTATCGCAGTCCGTTCGTCTCGATCGACGTGCTGCTGACCTGGGGCACCACCCGGTTTGCCGCCGTCGAGGTGAACCACGACGCGCGGGTTATTGGCCATTCGAATTACACGGTCCGAAAACTGTTCACGCACGCTCTGAACATGGTCACAGGATTCAGCACATGGCCGCTGCAGTTGGCGAGCTTTATCGGCTTCGCCTTCACACTTTTTGGGATGTGCGTCATGATGTTCGTGCTGGCGAGCTATTTCGTTCGCGGCACGAAGATGCAAGGCTTCACTTTTCTGGCTTCGGTGATTTCGATTTTTTCCGGCGCGCAGCTATTTGCGCTGGGGATTATGGGCGAATATATGGCGCGGCTCCACTTCCGGACGATGGAGCGGCCTACGTATACGGTGCGTTCGGCAACGAAACCGGATGGTTTCGAGCATTCAAAGGAGTAACACCGCATGATCCCCGCCGTACCGGCCGCACCGATGGATGCGCCGTGCCAACTGCTGCCATGGGACTCGGCGTTTTTCGGGTTCCCAATTGCGCGCGTCCGCGGCGGCACGTTGAACGCGAGCCGGCAGGGACTCATCGATGCATGGTGTAACGACAACGGCATTCGCTGCCTGTACCTCGTGGCGGCGCCGGACGATGCGGAGACGGTAACCACAGCGGAGTTGCGCGGCTATCACCTGGCCGACGTTCGCCTGACGTTTGAGCGACCGATACAGGGGCCGGTGCCTTCGATTCCACTGTCGATTCGCCCTGCTAAAGAACACGACATTCCGACGCTCCAGGCCATCGCCCGCGCGGGCCATACGGACACCCGATTTTTTTACGACCGAAACTTTTCGGTAGCGCGCGCCCACGATCTGTACGAAGAATGGATTCGAGCCAGCTTCAACGGATTTGCGCAAAAGGTGCTCGTCGCCGACGAGGGCGGCGGTCCGGAGGGGTACTCGACGTGCCACCTGCTTGCGGACGGCGAATCGGGGAGCCTGGGGTTGCTGGCGGTCGCGGCGGGGTCGCAAGGAAAGGGATTTGGAAAAACGCTGGTACACGCCGCCGTGTCGTGGCTTGCCGAGCGCGGCGCGAAACGCGCCACCGTCGTCACCCAGGGGCGAAACCTGACTGCGCAACGGCTGTATGGCCGCTGCGGTTTCATCCCTTCGCAGGTGCAACTATACTATCACCTCTGGTTCGACCGCGGCGCTCGTTAGTGCGCCGACAAAGGGGACTTGGTCATAGCCGGGTTTTTGTTCATGAGCGAAATCACCATTCCCTTCAACCGGTCCTCGCTGGCCGGGCGCGAGCAGGAGTACATCGCCCAGGCCATGGCCATAGGCCACATTGCGGGCGACCAGGCGTTCACTAAAAAGTGCCACGCGTTGCTCGAGCAAACCTTAGGCGTGAAGAAGGCGTTGCTCACGACGTCGTGCACTCATGCACTGGAGATGTGCGGGCTGCTTCTGGACATCAAGCCCGGGGACGAGATCATCGTGCCGTCGTTCACCTTCGTGTCGACGGTAAATGCCTTCGTGCTGCGAGGCGCCAAGCCGATCTTTGCCGATATCCGCTCCGATACGCTGAACCTGGACGAGACCCGACTCGCGCCGCTCATCACCGAGCGCACCAGAGCCATCGTTCCGGTCCACTATGCCGGGGTTGGATGCGAAATGGACTCGATCCTGGCCACTGCGTCCAGGCATGGCATTCCGGTGGTGGAGGACAATGCCCACGGCTTATTCGGCAAATACAAGGGCCGGATGCTCGGGTCGCTGGGGTGCCTGGCGACGCAAAGCTTTCACGAGACGAAGAACGTCACCTGCGGGGAGGGCGGAGCGCTGCTGATCAACAATGCGAAATTTGTGGATCGAGCGGAGATTATTCGGGAGAAGGGCACCAACCGCAGCCGGTTTTTCCGGGGTCAGGTTGATAAATACAGCTGGGTGGATCTGGGTTCGAGCTACCTGATGTCCGATTTGCTCGCCGCATTTCTGTACGGCCAGTTGGAGCGTGCCCACGATATTCAGGCACGCCGCCGCCGCGTCTGGGAATATTATGATACGCATCTATCGGATTGGGCAGCGGAGCAGGGGGTGCGCCGGCCGATCATCCCCGCGCATTGCGAGCAGGCGTATCACATGTACTACCTGCTGCTGCCGTCACTCGATGTACGGCAGGCGTTGATTGCCCACTTGAGACAGAAGGGGATTTTGAGCGTGTTCCATTACCT